>NZ_JBQOJA010000012.1:0-87455 GCF_054971385.1 Marinococcus tarijensis
TTGACGGCATGTTCCAGATGAGATCGGAAGATCTCGTTGATATCCTGATGTTGGACTAGAGCGTGAGCAATATCTGTAGTAAAATCATTCATAGGGAAGTCCTCTTTTCTGTGAATGTGGTCGGCTAACTTCATTCTACTAGAAAAGGACTTCCTTTTTTCGTCTTCGCTCGTTTACACAAAATATTTTACGCTCTCTTTAATTCCTATTTAATTTTAACCTATAGAAATACATTTAATTAATTACTATTTATAATTTCTAATAAGTTCCACAAACTGTAAGTACTATAGAAAATTAAATGATAAACAGTTCTACCATATATTATACCATGTAAAAGATGAAATTAAGTAACTAGTGCCCAAGCCAAAAGTCATTAAAAAAATGACTTTTACAAAAAAATGCTGAGAATTAACCTTTCCCAGCAAATCATAGTGACTATTCAGGTTTTCGAAAAGCATTTTAAAATTTTTAAGATTTCTAACTCGATTACTCAATATAAATTACTTACACTGAAGCTCTACTTATTTAGCTTTAGAGCGGTTTGGCATAAACCATTTCCGCTTTTCTTTTAAGGGAAGCGGCTCTTCAGTACTGACGTAGCGGTTCTCCAGTACGCATACTGCATTGTCTTTCAGCATTTGGGCATACTCCCTGCCGGCAAGCTTTTCAATACTGTCGAAACCAGTTTCCATGGAAGGAGACCCTTCAACGGAATCAATGGTTACATTCGCCATAATATTTACCCACCGGTTCTGAACCATTTTTTCAGCCAGCTGCCTCTGCGGCTTCGTCGCGGATTTGCTGAAGCTACTCGCATTCAACTGCGCGAGCGACCCATTTTTAATTAGCCGGTACAGTTCTTCGGGATGCTGTTGGAAATTGGAATCTTTCTCCGGCTCTGTCAGGATCGGCATGTATCCTTCCATGCGCAACTCGTGTAAATGCGCGTGCATCTGCTGGTAGGATAGTTCTTCACTCCAGTCTACCAGCACGTACCGGCTGCCGTTCAGCGTTAATGCTTCTTGCGTTTTTAATTCATCTACCAGTGTCTCTGTCAGCCGTACGCACTGCCCTGGATAAATACGGACAGCGCCTAATTCACTGCGCCACTGCTTCTGGAACTGCTCAATTAAAAATGGGATCGTGTCTCCCGGATGTTTGTCATTACCGTGCCATTGTTTCGGAGCAGCAATAATGTCTGTTATTCCTGCCTTATTGTAATCTGCAAGTAATTGCCTGACATTGTTCTCTTTCTCCGCTGTTTCATCTTCATCGTTTAAGATGTAGCCGTTAATGTCAATCAATTCTTCCACTCCTTTGGCTTGGCTTTTTGTCCGTTTTGTTCCTTCGGCATGGAAAACGACTAAGTCATCTAAGTATAGCACACAGTCTCTCAAAAAAGTGAAAATGTCTTAGTTTCATCTTCCCTGCCAACAGCAACTTTTATCACAAAAAAGAGACTGAAAGCAACTACTCTGCTTTTCAGCCTCTCGGACATTTATTTTATTTAGAAGCGGCCTGCGCCAATATAACGGGATTTCCAATAGGAGCTGTTCATGTCGGAAATAGTAACGCCGGTCGAAGCGCCCGCATGGAGAAACTTGCCGTTTCCAACGTAGAAGCCCATGTGCGATGGGCCGGTTCTTGTTTCATAAAAAACTGCATCGCCTACGCTCGGGCTCGACACCTTCGACACCTGCGTCCACATCTGTGCGACTGTCCGTTTCGTTGTTACGCCGTGCTGCTTCATGACGTACTGCACGAAGCCGCTGCAGTCAAAACCACTCGTAGAGGTGCCGCCCCACACGTATGGAGTTCCAATATATTTCTTACCTGTTTCCACCACTGCTGAAGAGGAACCTGTGGATACACCTGCTACCGTACTGCCCGTGCTTGACGAGGAGTTAGAGCTTCCCGATGAAGCTGTTACACTGCTGTTTAATGCTTTTCGTGTAACCGGTCCGACCACTCCGTCCACACCGATACCGGCTGCGCGCTGGAAGTCTTTAACGGCGGCTGCCGTCACTGGACCGAACACCCCGTCCACAGAGCTGCTATAAAATCCTTTGCTTTTGAGTGTACTCTGCAGGCTGCTCACTTCACTGCCATGGTCGCCCTGGCGGAGTCTTGAAGATACGCTGGAGCTTGGGGAACCCGAAGAATTTGAGGAAACGGTGGAGGAAGAGCTGCCGCCGCCAAGGTTCATTTTACTGAACGTAATTGGACCGGCCACACCATCCACGCCAATGCTCTTTGCACGCTGGAATGATTTCAGGGAACTCGCTGTTACCGGGCCGAATACGCCGTCAATGGCTCCGTTGTGGTGACCTTCGTTTTTTAGGTATTCCTGCAGTTCTTTCACATCGGAATTCCGGTGGCCTGCCTTTAACGTCTGATCTCCGAGCGCTGCATCTGCGACTGTCGGCGTGGCGAGAAGTCCTGCTGCGAGTGCAGCACTGAATAAGAATTTTTTCATTATGTTTTCGTCTGTAAGATCTCTTAATATCCGGAGAGTGTATGTTGTGATTCTAAAGTTTCAGAACGAAGCATCTGAATAGAAATATATGTAATAAAAGGGGTATTTTTTATTATTAAGAGTTTAAGACGATTACACCTCCTGTTATTTTAATTTTTAATTATTTAATATGTTTTTTCCGTTTTTATAAGCTACTCGTATTATATGTTGGAGGTACAACTAATTCAATAGAACGAGCACTTTTGTTACACAACTGTAATTTTGCACACAAATACGTAACTTTATTGGTGATGTTAGACCTACTTAAAACTTTATACCCGTTATAATATACTCATTAAATTAAAAAGAGCTTCTTCCACCTGCAGCCCGGCGGAAGAAGCTCTGCTTTATTTTTATATTACATCTGCAGTATTCTATGTTCTTTAATATAGTCAATGACCTCTTCAACGCTGATATCGTCTGCCAGAATGTATCTGCTGCGCTGATGCACTTCCGGCTTTTCAAGAATATTAAGCTTTACGCAATAGCGGAACAAAAGTGTTATAAACTGGCGCAGCGTCGAGGCCTGGTAGGTGGATTTCTCTTTCAGTGAATCACCGAAGGCTTCAAAGTAATCCTTGGAGGAAAAAGGAGACTTATTTTCCCAGGAGATCAGGTTCTGCAAAAACATTCTAAAAAAATCAACGCTTACGGCATATGTCTGCGGTGCTTTTTTAAATTTCAGCAGTCCTTCTTCCTCAATATAGTATAAAAGGAGCGTTTCCCTCCCCCGTCCTGCAGAAATGGTGTTTCCGTTCACCCGGGGCTGCTCTCTGAAGGAAACTGTTGGAGCTGATAAGTCGACTAGTCCGTTTTCTCCAGAAACTACAGCCTCCGGGCCGTTTCGCTCCGGATAACTGACGTCCTCCCCTGCGATAAAGGCCTCCATCCGCTCTAGGTTACGCATATGGTGTACGGCCCGCTCTGCCCGGTCGTAGTTATGCTCCTGGATCGCCTCGTGCAGAATTTCCTGTAACTGTTCTTCATATTTTGCTGCCATTAAGGGTAAATCTCCTTTCTTCAGTGACGGACTCCGTAATATTAATCATTTTTGCGCCTGTATAGATATTGATTCATTTAGCTGCACAGATGCAAAAATAATTAAACATTTAAATTATACTTAATATATTTTTTCATATTGGCATTCCGGCGTCTATACTTTACTACTGTATAATTATAAATTTCACACGGATCCTCTTCTATCTTACGTTATTCTTCTACTACTTTCATCGGTCTTCATTCTCGATATTTACAGCTTTATTAATTATTTTATATGAACGCAAAAAAGCCGGAAAAAAGCGTGAATCTGCTATTTTCCAGCTTATATATAAAATATGCAGCTTATAGTTTAACATCCACCGGGCGACGCTTCCGGAAAAATCTCCAGGAGCGGTAGCCGATCTGCTTCAGACGCTCCCGTACTTCTTCCAGATCATCCCCGATCCTCTCCGGTACGTGCGCATCGGAGCCAAACGTCACTGGAACGTTGTAATGCAGGGCGCGTTCAAGCAGATCATCCGATGGATACCAGCCTCCGCAGTATTTGGTTTTGCCGGAGGTGTTAATTTCAATGGCTGTGCCTTCCTCCCCGATTACTCGGAGCGTCTTATCCACCTCCGGGGTATCGACCTCTGCCGCGTAGGGAAAATATCCTTTCAAGGCATCGATATGGCCGAGAATATCAAACATGCCGCTTTTAGCAGACAGCGCAATTTGACGGTAATACTCTTCCTTTACCTGGCGGATATCCGCATCATCCATGCCTTCCCATCTGGACGTATCGAAAATATTGATGCCGTTTACAAAATGAACTGAACCGATCACGTAATCCATCGGGTATTTATCATACTGCTTACGGTAGGGTGCTTCCTGGTCCGGAAAATAGTCGGATTCGACCCCGATCAGCACTTCAATATCGTTTATGTATTTTTCCTTCAGCTGCCGGATCTCTTCAATATAAGCCGGGAATTCCCTTTTAGCCATCGTAATGCGGGGGTACGGCTGCTCTTCGTCGCTTGCAAAGAACGGGGAATGGTCGGAAATACCAATCACGTCGAGCTTTTCCTGGATCGCTGCCTGAATATAATCCTCGATCGTTCCTTCCGCATGTCCGCAGCGGTCATGATGGTTATGCAAATCAAATTTCATGTTGATCACCTTTCTTTTTCTTTTTATCGTATCATCTTTATGTTAAAAATCTATCACGAAAATGGTATAGACATCTATATATAATATGTTACTATGTTTGTAAGCGTTAACTTATAGATGCCGTCAGATTCTTTGACAGAGTTTTTAAATTTTTAAGAAAATTGGTATAGACATCTATAACTAAAATAAGGTACATTTTCATCATACATTCTATTAAAGGGGGATCTACTTATGCTTGGAAATATTCAAATTATGGGCAAGTTCCAGAAGCTCGGGCGTTCGCTGATGCTTCCGATCGCAGTCCTGCCGGCTGCCGCTCTTATTCTGCGCTTCGGGCAGGAGGACCTGCTCGATATTGCCTTTGTCGCCAATGCCGGCCAGTTTATTTTCGACAATCTGGCCCTGTTGTTTGCAGTCGGGCTGGCGATTGGTTTTTCCAAAGACGGCAGCGGTGCCGCTGCACTTGCGGGCGTTGTCGGCTATTTAATTTTAACCGGGGGGCTCGAAGGGATAAACGAAGATATTAACATGGGAGTGTTTGGCGGCATAATCGCAGGTATTACAGCCGGACTTTTATATAATCGCTTTTATAACATTCAGCTGCCGCAGTTTCTCGGGTTTTTCGGAGGCAGGCGGTTTGTGCCTATTATCACGGCCGTTACGATGCTCATATTTGCATTTATATTCGGCTATGTGTGGCCGCCGGTGCAGACCGGTATCGACCAGGTTACCAATGTAATTACAGGAACTGGAGCAGCCGGGGCTGGACTGTATGGGTTTTTGAACCGGCTTTTGATTCCAACCGGTCTTCATCATATTATCAACGTGTATATATGGTTTGATTTTGGTTCCTTCCAGGGCTATAACGGAGAGATCACCCGTTTCTTAAACGGTGATCCGGACGCTGGTGCCTATACAGCCGGTTTCTTCCCGATCATGATGTTTGGTCTTCCGGGTGCGTGTCTTGCGATGATTATGGCCGCAAAGCCGGAGCGCCGCAAAGAAGTTGCCGGCATGCTCGGCAGCCTGGCACTCACTTCTTTTTTAACCGGCATTACGGAACCAATTGAATTTACATTCATGTTCCTTTCCCCGCTGCTTTATGTCGTACACGCGCTCATGACCGGACTTGCGATGGTAGTAACATTCCAGCTGGGAATATTGGACGCCTTTGGTTTTTCCGCTGGCTTCATAGACTACTTGCTTAATTTCGGCATTGCGACCAAGCCGGTGCTGCTGCTCGGAATAGGGTTGATATTCGGTGTCCTTTATTTCATTGTATTCTCGGCGCTGATCCGGCTGCTGAACATTAAAACCCCGGGCCGCGAGGATGAAGAAACGGTTACCACAGCAAATACCTTCAGCGGCGATGACAAATATGAATCGCTCGCCAAAAATTATGTGGCCGCCCTCGGCGGATATTCCAATATTCAATCAATCGATAACTGCGTGACGAGGCTGCGCCTTCAAATGAATGACATGGACGAAGTCGACGAGGACAGCCTGAAGCAAAACGGAGCACGCGGCGTCGTAAAGGTAGATAAAACCAACCTGCAGGTCATTATTGGCACTGAGGTGGAATTTGTCGCAGACGCCATGCGTACCCAGCACCCTGATTCCCCAGGTGAATAATCACGGCCCCCGTTTTAAAGGCGGGGGCTTTTTCTCTGCCGGAAAACAGGTATAATTTTACCGTAAAGAAAGGATGATATATAGATGATAGAGAACTGTTTTTCCCAAATTCATGACCAACTGAGCGCGGTGGAAGCACAGGAAAACAGTCAGATGGAGGCCTGCGCCGAAGCGGTCGCAAATACACTGGGGCAGGACGGCGTCATTCATTTATTCGGATGCGGGCACTCGCATCTTCTTTCGCTTGAAGTCTATTACCGGGCCGGCGGCCTCGTTCCGATCCACCCCATTCTTCACGAGCCGGTGATGCTCCACGAAGGAGCTCTGCGCTCCTCCGAGCTTGAACGGACCAACGATTACGCCTCTACGTTTTTAGCGAACGAAAATATCCAGCCGGAGGACACCGTAATCGTTATTTCCACCTCCGGAAGAAACCCTGTACCGGTCGATGCCGCTCTCTACGCCAAAAAAGCCGGCGCTGTGGTTGCCGGCCTGACCTCAGTTGCTTATTCTTCGTCCCAGCCCTCCCGCCATAAAGACGGCTTCAGGCTGATGGATGTGGTCGACATTGTCCTCGATAACCATGCGCCGCCCGGCGACGCCCTGCTGACGCACCCGGGGCTTACGACCCCTTTTGCTTCCAGCTCTACAGCAGTAGGTACGGCTATGCTTCAGGCAGCTATTGCCCGTGCAATCGAGCTAACGGCGGACCGTGGAAAAACACCGCCTATTTTTGCGAGCGGCAATGCTGATGGCGGGGATGCCCAAAACGAGCAGTGGCTGCAGAAGTACCAGGACCGGCTTGGGTTTTAAAGGCTGTCAGGCCTAAGAGACGCCGCTGCCTCCCTCCTGCCTTTTCACCACAATCCTCAGCCGGATGAAAAACCCGATAGCGGCACTTGTAAGACCGACAGTGATACCGAGCCAGAGACCAAACGGCCCAAGCGGTGTCGCAACAGCAAGCAGGTATCCCGCCGGCAGACCAAGCGCCCAGTAGGACACAAGCGCTGTAAAAAATGGCACGGTCACGTCTTTATAGCCCCGGAGCACGCCCTGAAGCGAGGCCTGGGCAGCGTCTGAAATCTGATAGACAATCGCAAACAGGAAAAACTGGGCAGCAAGCTGCACTACTTCTTCATTGGTGGTGTAAATGTAGGCAATAGGCTCGCGCAATAGAAATATTCCTATAGACGCCACGCCCAGTATGCCCATGGCTGCTGCCACTCCGAGACGCGTATAGGATTTGGCCCCTTCCAGATACCCGCCGCCGACTTCAAATGCGACCACAATCGTCAGTGCAATGGAAATGCTTAACGGCACCATGAATATCAGGGAGGTAAAGCTGAGCGCCACCTGGTGGGCAGCGACCGTAATGGTGCTGAACAGCGACGCCATCAATAAACTTACTGCCGAAAAAATACTCGATTCAAAAAACAGCGACATCCCCATCGGTACGCCGATCCGCAGCTGCTCCTTCCACGCCTGCCAGGAGGGCCTGTACCAATCCAGAAAGATGCGGAACCGTCTCATCGCCGGAATCCGGAACGTCATTATGATGCTGAACGCAAAAATAATCCAGTAGGAAATCGCCGTGGCATAGCCTGCGCCGATACCGCCAAGCTCCGGAAAGCCAAATTTGCCAAAGATTAATACGTAATTAAAGAACGCATTAAACGGAAGCGTCCCGAGCATGATCACCATCGTAATCCGTGTATGGCCCTGAGCGTCAAAAAAGTTCCGGAGCACGATCGATAAAAAGAATGGAATAATTCCAAAGGCGAGACCAATCAAATAATGAGCCGCAATCCGTTCAACGCCCGGCTCGAGCGACATAAAAGAAAGAGCCGGGCTTAACGCCGCCGCTCCGAGCGCAATAACAAGAAACCCGAAAAGTATTCCAAGGTAAAGTCCCTGCGTAATCGTGCCCGCAATCCTTCTTCCTTCCCCGGCCCCTAGCTGCTGGGAGACGATCGGTGTGATAGCTAGCAGGATGCCGTTCACCGCTGTAAATACCGGCATCCACAGGTTCGCTCCAATCGCCACACCCGCCAGATCGTCTGTCCCGGCCCGTCCGGACATAATTGTGTCTATTAAATTCATGCCAAAATAGCTCAGCTGCGTAATCAGAATGGGTACTAAAATAACCATAAATAGCCGCAGCTTCTCTTTTATCGTTTGTGCGTGATACATGCTCTGCCTCCTGCTGACTTTTCCCGTCCGTTCTGTTCATCTGTATAGAATAACATTGATCAGCCGGAAAGGGCACCTCACGCAGGCGCCTTAACTGCTGTTCATGTTTCCGTAGGTGAGTTCGGTGCTGTGGGAATACAGCTCGATGATATTGCCGAACGGGTCCTCCATGTACACAAGCCGGTACGGCTTTTCTGGTCTCGGGTGCCATATCCTGCTTCGCCGTTTTCCTCCCTCCGATTCAATTTGTACAGCCGTTTCTTCAATGTCAGAGACGAGCAGACACAGGTGAAAAAAGCGCTGCTGCCACGGCGGGCTCTGTTTCAAATCAGGCTTCGGGTCAACAAATTCAAACAGCTCGAGTCCCACCTGGTTGCCCGTAGTCAGATGGGCGTTACGCATTTCTTTCACCTCTTCGCCGAGAAGATCCATCGTCATATTCGTGGAAGCATCATCCGAATCCTCCGCCTTCGCCGTAAACGGACCGGCCAGAAGCTCAAAATCCAGCACCCGCGTGTACCATTCGACAGTTGCATCAATATCCGGCACGGTTAAACCGATGTGAGTGATTCCCGTCATAAACTCCCTCCTTGGTCATACAAAAGCCGTTCCCATTATGGAAACGGCTTAACCCTGTACGGGGTGAAACGTATTAGAAAAACAACCGGTGCGGATTTTCTAAAATACCGGTGAGCTCTGCGAGAAACCGGCCGGCCGGTTCGCCGTCAAGCGCCCGGTGGTCAAATGTCAGGCTGAGCGGCAGCAGCTTTCGTTCCATCGGCATTCCTTCGTGAAACTGTACCCCATCCTGCACAGCCCCGATGCCCAGTATAGCCGCTTCAGGCGTATTTAAAATTGGGGTGAAGTATTCAACTCCGGTAGCGCCCAGGTTCGTAATCGTAAACGTGGACCCCTGCATATCTTCAGACGCCAGCTGGTTTTCCCTCGCCCCGTGTCCGAGCAGGCGGATGTTCTCTCCAATCTCCCGTACCGACTTGGCTTCGGCATGGAAGATTACCGGCACCACGAGACCCTCTGTTAACGCGGCTGCTATCCCCAAATGCACGTGATCATAGCGGTAAAGCGTACCGTCCTGAAACGAAGCGTTCGCTGCCGGATGCTTCTGGAGAGCCAGTACCGCTGCTTTGGCCATGAATGCCGTCAGTGTCATTGTTTTCGCTTCCCCTTGCTGTTCAAGCTCGGCATTCGCCTGCTTCTGCATCTGCAGAAGCCCGGTAATATCCGCCTTTCTCATCAGCGTAAGCTGGGCGCTTTCCTGCAGGCTCTGCTGCATATGCTCGGCAATGACTTTACGCATTCCTTTAACAGCCGTCACCTGAGTGGTGTCGAGCGATGGATTAGCTGAGGCCGGCTCATTCTGCGGCGGAGCGGTGCTTTCTTCCCCGCCGCCTGACTCTATTAGCATCTCCACATCCTTCTTCGTAATCCGCCCTTTCGGCCCGGTCCCTTCGATCGTTTCCACCGAAATCCCGTGCGCCGAGGCCAGCTTTTTGGCTGCCGGAGAGACCCGCACACGCGATTCAGCCTGGGGTGCATGCGTTATTTCCCGGGAAATAGCCGGCTCCTCTGCGACCGCTTCTGCCGGTTCCGGGGCAGCCGGCGCTGTGCCTTCTTCGGCTGCGGTGCTTTCTGTTATTTGTTCGCCGGGCTCTCCCATGTAGGCAATCACCTGGCCGACCGCCAGCGTTTCGTCTTCTGCGGCGGCAATTTTTAGCATCCGGCCATCTGCAGGCGCCTCCACTTCATTGGTGATTTTATCCGAGCTGACCGTGACAACCGGCTCCCCCTTTTTAATATCGTCTCCTTCCTTTTTCAGCCATTCGGCAATGGTTCCTTCGTTCATACTCATTCCAAACTTTGGCATGACGATCTCTGTGGCCATACTGTCCCTCCTTTCGTTTACGTAGTCATTGCGGTATCTTCACCGGTAAGCTCCATGGCGGTCCGGACAATCGTGTCTGCAGACGGCAGATACAGATCCTCAAGGACCGGAGAAAACGGTACCGGTGAATGCGGGGCGGTAATTCGTTTGATCGGCGCATCGAGCGAATCAAACCCTTTATCTGCCACCATCGCAGCAATATCGGTCGCTACGTTGCAGCGCGGGGTCGCTTCGTCCACGACAATTAAATGATTGGTTTTATCCACCGAAGCTAAAATCGTATCTTCATCCAGCGGTGACAGGCTGCGCGGATCGACAATTTCCGCCTGGATGCCTTTAGCTGCCAGCTGCTCCGCCGCCTCAAGCGCGGTGTGCACCTGCTTGCCGATGGCAACAATCGTGACATCACTTCCTTCGCGCTTAATGTCCGCTTTGCCGAGGTCGGTTGTGTAGTAGCCCTCCGGAACCTCACCTTTCATATTGTACAGCGTTTTATCTTCAAAAAAGACGACCAGATCGTCATCCTCAATCGCTGTGATCAGAAGCCCCTTGGCTTCTGCCGGCGTAGAGGGAACGACCGTTTTAAGCCCCGGGATTGCGGTAAACATCCCGTACAGGCTCTGCGAATGCTGGGCTGCTGCCCGGAATCCCGCTCCGTGCATCGTCCGGATCGTCAGCGGCACCTTCGCTTTGCCGCCGAACATGTAGCGCAGCTTGGCCCCCTGGTTCATGACTTCATCGAGGCAGCTGCCAATAAAGTCGTTAAACATCAGCTCCGCCACCGGGCGCATGCCAGTTGCTGCTGCACTGACGGCCGCCCCGACATAGCCGGCTTCTGCAATCGGGGTATCGAGAATCCGGTCTCTTCCGAATTCCTGTACCAGTCCCTGCGTTACACCCATGACCCCGCCCCAGGCTTCCTCGTCCTGCAGATGATCGACGGCCGCGCCGCCAGCTACGTCTTCGCCCATTAAAATAACGTTTTTATCCCTGCGCATCGTTTCGGTAAGTGCTTCATTAATCGCATCGGAAAAGCTTATAGTCCGTCCCATTACGACTCCCTCCCTGTGTTCGTGTAATTCACATACACATCCGTTATTAAGCTGCCGGCATCCGGGTAATCACTGCTTTCGGCAAATTCGACGGCGGCCTGGATGGAGGCTTTCACCTGTTCATCCAGCTTGTTCAGCCCTTCTTCATTGGAAAGGTTGTGCTGGAGCATATACTGGCGGAACTGTAAAATCGCATCTTTGTCCTTCAAATGCTCTTCACGTTCCCTGGAGCCTTTATATTTCTGGGCATCGCCTTCGAAGTGCCCGTAGTTCCTGTACGTTTTGCATTCAATCAGAGAAGGACCTTCCCCGTTTCTTGCCCGCGTGACTGCCCGTTCTGCTGCTGCGTATACAGCCATTGCATCCTTCCCTTCAACAATTTCTCCCGGTATCCCGTAGGAGGCTGCCCGGTCGGCAATATTCTCGCAGCTTGAGGCGTAGGAAAACGGTGTTGCTTCGGCATAGCCGTTGTTTTCGGCTACAAAGACAACTGGCAGATTCCAGATAGCCGCCATATTAATACCCTCGTGGAACGTGCCGTGGTTATTGGCCCCGTCGCCAAAAAAGCAGACCGCCACGCCTCCGGTGTTCTGAAGCTTCGCTGTCAGGCCGGCGCCCGTCGCGAGCGGAAAGCCGCCGCCGACAATACCGTTTGCCCCGAGCATGCCTTTACTGACGTCAGCAATGTGCATCGAGCCGCCTTTACCGTTGCAAAGCCCGGTTTCTTTACCATAAATCTCCGCCATCATACCGTTCAGGTCACAGCCCTTCGCAATACAGTGACCGTGTCCGCGGTGAGTGCTTGTGATGCTGTCTTTGTCATTCAGGTGCGCGCATACGCCGACTGCCACCGCTTCTTCTCCTGCATACAAATGAACAAATCCCGGCAGCACTCCCTTGCTGAACGTTTCATGGACAGTATCCTCAAAATACCGGATTTCAGACATTTTCTGATACATCCACATGGCCTGATGGGAATCCATCGTCTGCGTTCTTGTGTTGGACGCTTCCATACTGATCCTCCTTTAATATTCATTTATTGCAGGCAAAAGAAGCCTGCGGGCGTTCTTGTCCTACACACTTGCAAGTTTTGTGCCAACAATATCTGCGTTATATTCAGGCAATTGCTTGAGGTTTCAGCCTTTTGCTCCACAAAAAATGAGACAAACTGAAGCACCATGCTCCGGTTTGTCTCATTTTGTCGCAATTATTCCAGACCGTATTTTTTCAGCTTCCGGTAAAGCGTGCTTCTCGCCATTCCGAGCAGCTTGGCCGAAGCAGCCACCCGGCCGCTGCAGGCCTCAAGCGCCTGCTCGATCCGCTCGTACTCTATCTGCTCCCGGTACGTAAACCGGCTCGGCGTGATCTTCCGGGCTTCCGGGGCAGAAAGAAAAGGATCAAGGAGCACGTCCACCGGCACACTCCCTTCATAGTACGTATACATGCGCTCCAGTACATTAAAGAGCTCCCGGATGTTGCCCGGCCATTCGTAGCCGGCCATCTGGGCGAGCAGCTGTTTCGGCCAGATGGTACTCCACCCCTGCTTTTCCGAAATGTAGCGGATCAGCTCCGGCAGGTCCTCCATCCGCTCTCTGAGCGGCGGCAGGGTGAGCGGGTACACATAAATACGGTAATACAAATCCTCCCGGAAGCTTCCTTCCTGAACGAGTCCGGTAATATTTTTATTGCTTGCCGTAATAAGCCGGAAATTAACCGGGATGGAGTCTCTGCTTCCAACCGGCGTGATCCGTTTTTCCTGCAGCACCCGTAAAAGTGCCACCTGGGCTGCCGGAGAAATTTCAGATATTTCGTCTAAAAAGAGGGTGCCGTTTTTCGCTTCCCGGATTTTCCCCGCGGTGCCTCCCCTCTTCGCCCCGGTAAACGCGCCGCCATCGTAGCCGAACAGTTCGCTTTCGAGCAGGCTTTCCGGAATCGCTCCGCAGTTGACTGCGATAAACGGACCATTTCGGTATTCACTATTGTCATGCACGAGTCTTGCCATCACTTCCTTGCCCGTACCGGTCTCGCCGAAAAGATGAACGGACACCGATTGTTTGGCAGCCTTTTTCACTTCTGCGATTGTTTGATCAAATGCCGGGCTTACCCCTACGGCCTCCCCCCGGGAGAAAGGACGGGCTGGTGGAATCTTCTTTTTTTCCGCCTCCGTACGCACCGGCTGATACCGGTAGCCGAGCAGCCGGCGGGTGGCTGTAGAATAGATTGGGACTGCCAGTCGGCTGATGGCCAGATCGTTCCCCTGCTCGTCTTCCTTCCATTCCGGATGACGGTACACTTCGGTTCCATAAGCATTTGTCAGCAAATACGGCGTGAACGTATGGTCACCTGCGAGAGCGTATTGAAGCAGCTCAATTTCCTGCTGGCGGAGCTTTTCCTGCCAGGAGCGCTCAATCGCAAATGCCGCTGAAACGACCGTGCCCATGATTTGTTCTCTCTGCTCAAAACCAAAGGGACTCGACATATCAAGTACACCGAGGATCCCCCCTTTATCGTCGTATACCGGTACAGCTGCGCATTCCCAGCTTTTGGAGGCTTTTGCGTAATGCTCTTCTTTTACGACTGCAATCGGTTCTCCTGTAGAAAGACTGGTACCGATGGCATTCGTCCCTACCGCCCGGTCGGTCCAGGTGACTCCCTCTCCAAAATGAATGCTCGAGGCATGAGCAAGGGCATCCCGATGACCGTTGATGTACAGCACTTTGCCTTGTTCATCCGTAAGCAGAAGCAAAAGCTTCATATCCTCACAAAATCCCTGCAGCTGCCGGAGCATTGGGTCTGCCGCTTCCAAGTACATCTCCCGTTCTTTTTTGTAGACCATCCATTCTGTTCGTTCCGGCAGCTGGCCGATGCCTCCAGCTGGATCGACTCCCTCCCGTGCGCATGTATGCCATGACTCTGCGATCCGCTTTTCCATCCGTTTCCGGTCCAGTATTCCCGTCTCCGACCACCGGTTCCATTCCGCTTTATTCACGACTCGCACCTCTCTTTTGAAAGCGTTTTCTTATATATAATGTAGCACGCCGTGCCTGGAGAAAAAAGAGCCGTAACATAAAAAAACACCCGGCCGAAAGCCGGATGAGTTATTCCATATAGCGGTATTTGCCTTCAAAATAAACGAGCGGTGCTTCGTCCTGGACCGTCACATTTTCCACGGAACCGATAAACAGTGTGTGGTCCCCGGCGTCGGCTTCGTTATATTTCGTGCAGGCAAGCTGCGTGATGGCGCCTTCAATGACCGGACGGTCTTCAAACCGCTCAAAGCTCACCTCTGTGTCGTCTTCTGTCTGGCGGGCAAAGTAGCGCGATACTGCCTCCTGGCCGTTGCCGAGAACGCTGATGGCAAACTGATCTGCCTCCTGCATATATTCGTGCATCGATGCCGTTTTTGCAACGGAAATGAGAATCAGCTTTGGCTCAAGTGAAACAGACATGAACGCGTTTGCCGTCATGCCATGAATTGTTCCTTCAAGCTCCGTCGTAAGTACTGTAACACCGGTCGTAAATTTGCCCATGGCTGCTTTAAACAATCGATCATCCATTTGTGCGGCCTCCCTCATTATCAGCTAATCGTTATCCTGCGAGCATTTTAACGTAAATCAGCCCAGAAAACCAGGAAAGCCGCTTCGGCCGCTCCTACCGCGGCATATGAATACGGAACTTGTACCGATCCCCGCGGTAGGAGGAAATAACGTGTTCAAACGGCTCCCCTTCCGCAGTATACGTCGTCCGGGAAATTAAAAGAACGGGGGCTCCCGGCGCAATGCCAAGAAGCTCTGCTTCGCGCTCCGACGCAAGAGAGGCCTCAAGAGACTGGTCGGCGGAGCCGATCGTAATACCGTAATCCTGCTCGAGCCGGTTATAAATAGAGCCTGAGGCCGAATCTTCGCCAAGGCCGGGAAACATCTCTGCATGCAGATAGGAATTTTCAAGCGCCATCGGCTTATTATCCGCAAGCCTCAGCCGCTCCATCCGGTAGACCGACCCGCCTTTCAGCTGAAGCAGCCTCGCTGTTGCCGCGTCCGCTTCCTCCAGTTGAAACAGCTGCAGCTCGCTGCTTGCTTTCATGCCGCGCGCTTTCATATCCTCGGTAAAGCTCGTGAGGCCCTGGAGCATCTGTTCAATCTTAGGTTCAGCCACAAATGTTCCTTTGCCCTTTTCCCTCGTCAGCAGCTGCTCGCTTACGAGCTCCGTCACCGCCTGCCGGACTGTCATACGGCTCACATCAAATTCTTCAGCAAAAATACGCTCGGACGGAAGCATATAGCCCGGAGGCCATTCGCCGCTCTCAAGCTTTCCACGGATCATTTCCTGTATTTGATAATAAATCGGCAGCGGAGATTTTTTATTAATTTTCATATACGGCATCCTCCCGTTTTCACGTTTTCACCCGGCAAAGCGCCGCATTACCTCTGCGGGGACATCCGCCAGCGCTTCTTCATCAGCAATCACCGTAACGCTGGAGTGCTTTTTCAGTACGGAAGCCGGGAAGTCTTCCTGCACCTCTCCTTCAAGCAGACGAAGAAGCGCTTCCTTTTTACGTTTGCCAAATACGAGCAAAAGAATCCCGCGGCTTTCCATAATGGTTTCAATTCCCATGGTTACCGCCTGCTTCGGTACGTCTTCGATACTCTTAAAGTACCTGGCGTTGGCTTCTCTGGTTGACGGCTTCAATTGTATCACATGCGTCCGGCTCGAAAAGGAGGTGCCGGGTTCATTAAACCCGATATGACCGTTTTCGCCAATGCCGAGAAGCTGCATGTCTATACCTCCGGCCTCTGCAATCCGCTTTTCATAACGAACGCATTCCTGCTCCAGGTCAACGGCTGTACCGTCCGGAAGATGCGTCTGTTCCGGCTGCAGCTGCAGCGGCTGAAAGACCTTGTGCTGCATGTACGCGTGATAGCTTTGCGGATGGTCTTTTGGCATGCCGGCATATTCATCAAGGTTAAATGTCGTAACGCGGGAAAGGTCGATGCCTCCCCGGTCATAGATTTTCTTCAGCTGCTGATACGTCCCCTCCGGCGTCCCACCGGTAGCAAGACCCAGCACACAGTCGGGTTTCTCCTGCACCCTTTCGGCGATCATTTCTGCTGCATGTACGCTTAATGCTTCTCTGTCAGTCACACGGATAAGCTTCACGGCTTCACTTCCCCTTTCTGTTCGGGCGCAGCGACGCTTCCGCGGCACCAGACCTTCTGCACCTGCATACTGTCATCCATCCAGACGATATCAGCATCCTTCCCAGCCTGAATGCTGCCCTTCCGCTCTGCGAGTCCTATTTCATGCGCGGCGTTCCAGGAGGTCATGCGCACCGCTTCCTCGCGGCTGCAGCCTGTAAACGCCTGAATATTGCGGAAGCCCTGGTCCATCGCGAGCATGCTTCCGGCGATCGTGCCGTCTGCCAAATACGGCTTGTCTCCGGCCACCGTTACCTGTTGGCCGCCGAGATCGTACGAACCGTCCGGCAGATTTTTAGCTCTCAGGGAATCAGTAATAACGCAGAGGCGCCCGGGCCCGGCTGCCTGATAGGCAAGCCTGACCATGTCCGGATGGCTGTGGACGCCGTCTGCGATAATTTCAATGGTAAGTCCGGGATTTAAAAGCGCTGCGGCAGCAACGCCGGGCTCCCGGTGATGCAGCCCGCTCATACCGTTGTACAAATGGGTAATGTGTGAAAGCCCATTCTCCACTGCTTCGTCCACGAGCGCTTTGGAGGCGTTCGAATGTGCAGCGGAGGCAATAACTCCGATGCTTTGCAGGTGAGCGGTCAGCGCAAAGTCCGGATCATGCTCCGGAGCCAGTGAGACAATCCGGATCGCGTTTCCGGAAGCACGACGCCACGCTTCAAACAAATCCACCGAAGCCGGGACCATGAATTCAGCCGGCTGGGCACCGGCCTTGGAAGGTTCAAAAAATGGGCCTTCCACGTGTGCGCCTGCAATCTCCGCCCGGCCTTCTCCCAGCTTGGCTTTCCGGTGTTCGGCCACCGCTTCCAGGGCTTTTGTAATCTTCCCACTCTTCTGGGTAATCGTAGTTGGAAGAAACGCTGTTGTACCTTCAGCCGGCAGCACCCGGGCCATTGTTTCCAGGGCCTCCACGGTACCATCCATCGCGTCTGCTCCCTGGACGCCGTGAATATGCATATCAATCATTCCCGGTATAAAGAAGCCCTGGGAGCCGTCCACCATCGTTGCCTTTCGACGCGTTTCCTCCGGCACCTCCCGCAGGCGGTCCATGCTTCCTGTCCGGTGGATTGCCTGCCCGCGGATCCAGATGAACTGATCGGTTGAGGTACGGTCTGCGTTTACAATAGTCGCTGAATATATAATAGTATCTTCCACTACGAGTCCCTCCTTTTCTATATCGTACCAGTATAAAATATAGTTGTCTATACCAATTATGCTAAAAAAACAGGAGGCTCCCTCCTGTTTCACAGCCGATCCTGAGGCTCCTGGCCGTTCAATACCTGCAGCACATTTTCCGCCGCCCGCAGCGACATATTGTTTTCATTTTCTTCGGTGAAGGAGCCGATATGCGGAAGCGTCACCACGTGCGGAAACGAAAGCAGCGGATGGTCGGCAGGCACCGGCTCCTCCGAAAATACATCCAGACCGGCACTTCGTATCCACCGATTCTGGAGCGCTTTGACAAGCGCCTCTTCATCCACGACGCCTCCCCGTGAGCCGTTAATAAATACAGCAGACGACTTCATCCGTTGAAAAGCTGCTTCGTTCATTAAATGATGCGTTTCTTTGGTGAGCGGCGTCATCGTACAGACAAAATCCGATTGTTCGAGCAGCGGCTCAAGTGCTGTCCACGAGGCATCGTATTTTTCCTCCGCTTCTTGCTTTCGCGAGCGGTTGTAATATAAAACGTTCATATCAAAGCCAAAGCGGGCCCGTTTGGCAATTGCTTCCCCGATCCGCCCCATGCCGATTATTCCGAGCGTCCGGTGGTGCACATCCACACCGAAATAATCATCCGGAAGTGTATTCTGCCACCTTCCGTCTTTAACATAGCGGTCAGTCTCCGGAATGCGTCTGGCCGCCGCCAGCAGCAGACCGAAAATAGCGTCTGCCGTCGTATCGTTCAACACTTCCGGTGTGTTGGAAGCATATACGCCCCGGGCTTTTAAAGCCTCCAGATCCAGATTGTCATAGCCAACAGAAACGTTGGCGGCAATACGGAGGCCGGGAGCCTGTTTCAGAAAAGCTTCATCGATTTCATATTCGATACCGATAATGGCTGCAGCCTCAGCCATCGCTTCGCGAAACGCCGGATCTTCGAGCGTTTCGCTGCGTTCAAAGTACCGGACCTCACACGTTTCCGCCAGTTTTTCACGGGCCTCTCTGCTGACCCGGTTGTAGGCAGCGACTAATGGTTTTTCCATAAATAATCTCCTTTCGTCCCATTTTCAGTGATTTTCACTGTTTGTTCACTGATAGCTCCTTTATAAGCTCATTTTCTTTAAAAACGATGTTTTATCTCCGTTTCATTCTGGGAATAGTCCCTGTACAATATTCAAAAGAAAGGGGCATTTTCATGTTATTTATTGAAGCCCGCAAACGCATGCAGGAAGATCTTATCAAAAACGGGGAACAGCAGGTCAAACAGCCAAAGCAGGCTGCGAAGCGGAAATTCCGTAAACGCAAAAGCAGCTGAAACCGAACTTCATGATTACAACGTCCTTCAACAGGGTATTCGTTAAATAAGAATTTGAAGATGGAGGACGTTATCTACTATGAGAAAATTAATTAAAATGGCTGTCAAAGTTGGACCTTTTGTTTATCCGTATGTACGAAAATGGTGGAAAAACCGCAAACAAAGGCGCTGAAATCATGAAGCGCTCATATAAAAGCTGAAAAAGACAGCCGTTCTCGCATACAGAGGGCGGTTTTTCTTATGTCCAAAACCGCCTCCTGTCTGCTTCAGGGACGCCTACTTTCTGCCCTTGCCCCATGCCTGTTCATTGACGAGGGCTTCCGGCTTTTCTCCCTTGAGGGCTTTTATGCACTGCTCGGCTGCCTCCATGTACATCGCTTCCCGGGTTTCTGTCGTACCGGTGCCGATATGAGGAAGTAGCGTCACTTCGGGCATGGTGAAAAACGGGTGATCCGATGGCAGCGGCTCCTCTTCAAACACATCGAGTCCTGCCGCGAAAATCTCTTTTTCCCGAGTTGCTGTGATCAGCGCCTGTTCATCCACCACAGACCCGCGCCCGCCGTTTAGAAATACCGCTGTTGACTTCATTTTCCGGAAGGCCTCTGCACCGATCATATGCTTTGTTTCCCTTGTTAACGGCAGCAGTACCATTACCACGTCCGACGAAGCGAGCAGATCATCGAGCTGCTCATAGACGGCTCCGGTTTCTTTTTCCGCCTGTTCGTGCCGTGAACGGTTATAGTAGCTGACCTCCATCCGGAAGCCTTCCTTTGCCCGGCGGGCGACCTCCTTCCCTATGCCTCCCATGCCAATGATGCCGAGCTTTTTATGATGAACGTTCAGGCCGAACCATTCCTTCGGCGCATTCCGGTCCCACTCTCCGTTTTTAACAAGCTCATGCATCTCCATCAGACGCCTCGAAGCGCCGATCATCAGACCAAACATCGTGTCCGCCATCGTATCGATAACTGCCGACGGAGTGTTTGTAGCTACAATACCCCGGTCTGTCAGCAGACTGACGTCAAGGTTATCCACCCCGGCTGAAGCGTTGCTTACTACCCGAAGTTCCGGCGCTTTATCCAACAGCTCCTGATCGACAGGCAGTCCTGCTCCAATAAGCGCCTCCGCGCTCGGCAGCACCTCCATGAATTTTTCCCGTTCTTTATTTGGACGGATCACATAAAGCTCCGCCTCTCCTTCGAGGTACTCCCGGACATGCTCCGGCGGATTCGTATAGGCAATAATAACAGACATACAGGTGTGCTCCTTTGCGTACGTATTTTTGTGGAATCATTTGTTTTATCCCAGGCTTCACCGGGAATATTCCCAGTACGAACCTAATACAGGAGGTATTCATTTATGGCAGATAAAAAGGGCTTCAGCGATAAAGTAAAGGGCGCTGTTAATAAAGTAAAGGGCGAAGCGAAGGATCAGGCAGGCAATGCCAAGGACGATCCGAAAATGCAGCGCGACGCCAAGAAGGATAAAGTAAAAGGCGAAGTACAGAACAAAGCCGGCGACGCTAAAAGACAGGACGAGGAAAAATAAGCAACATTGGTAAAGCCGGAATCCTTAGCATTCCGGCTTTTTACGATATTCCGAGCTCCTGCAGCATTTCTTTCACCGTGGCTGCGGTGCGCAGATAGGAAAGCGAAATGTTCTGCGACGTGAACGCCATCGAAAGCTCCGGCCTGACCCCGGTTACAATCAGCTCTGATCCGAGCAGGCGGAGCAGATGATGCAGGTTCATAATGCCGTCGGCCACCTGCTCGTCATAGTCGTCCATGCCGGAGAGATCAAGAATCAGTTTTTCATAATGAACGTTCCCGTGCGTTTCGGAAATTTTATGAAAGATCATTTCAAAACGTTCATAGGATAAATCCCCGACCACCGGAAGCACAGATATTTTTTCTGTGATCGGCACAATTGGCGTTGAGAGCCGGTTCACCTGACGCTCGCTTTTATCCAGGTCATCCTCGTATTTTTTCTGCCGGGTAATGTCACGCTGGACACCTAGAAAATACAGACGATTCTCCAAATAAATGGGCTCAATATAAATTTCATTCCAAAACGGCGTACCGTCCTTCTTAAAATTCTCGAGCTCAAGGACATGTTCCTCCCGGGCGGCCACGGCCCGTTTCATATTTTCTATTGCCTGCTCGTTTCGGTCTTCCCCTTGAAGAAAACGACAGTTAAATCCTACGCTTTCTTCGTACGTATAGCCGGTAACATCGGTAAAGCCCCGGTTCACATAAACGATGGGGTTATCCTCCTTATTCGGGTCTGTGATAACCAGACCGACCTTCGAATGATCGATCGCTTTTAAAATTAACGAGTCTGTCAAAATATCATCGTTAAACTCATCCATGGCGTGTGCAATCCTTTCCCAATCTGAGTGTTTATTATGTACCTCATATCTGCTATTCCTTTTTTCTGCAGCGCGGTAAACTTCCAATTTTTCTTTCCGGGATATATCCCTTTTTCATTATAATAGAAGCACGTTTTTTTAAAAACGCTCCCGTTGTAAGTTTTAAAAAAACGGGTATGCAGTGCGTAAGCAGTTTTGTTAAAAAATTGGCGTTTAAAGGAGCTTCGATATGTACGATTATATCATTATCGGCGGCGGAATCGTCGGACTTGCTGCAGCTTATGCGCTGCTTGAAGAAGAGCCCGGCGCCGGAGTAGTCGTTTTAGAAAAAGAATCCCATCTTGCCTCGCATCAGACAGGCCGGAACAGCGGCGTTATTCATTCCGGCATCTATTACCGCCCTGGAAGCCTGAAGGCTGTTCTTACGGAAAAGGGACGGAAATCGCTCGTGGCTTTCTGCGACCAGCACGGGGTTGATTATACTATTTGCGGGAAGATCATTGCCGCCAGGGATGAAAATGAATTACTGCAGCTGCGGAAGCTCTACGAACGCGGCAGACAAAACGGTCTGCAGCCGCGCTACCTGTCGCTTGAAGAGCTTGCAGAAAGAGAGCCGTACGTAAGCGCCCGGCACGCCCTGCTTGTGCCCGAAACCGGCATCGTCGATTACAGCGAGGTGGCCCGGGCTCTTGCAGCCGAAATCCGCAGACGGGGCGGTGATATCCTGATCGGACAGCAGGCTGAAAAAATTCAGGAAGCTGAACAGAGCGTGAGCGTCACTACCCCGGACCAGACGTTTACCGGCCGGAAGCTCATTAACTGCGGCGGACTGTACAGTGATAAAATTGCCCGCATGGCCGGTTACCATACAGATGTCCGTATTGTCCCGTTCCGCGGGGAATACTACACCCTTGCCCCGGAGGCTGAACACAAAGTCTCCTGGCTCGTCTACCCAGTACCGGACCCGGCCTTTCCTTTTCTCGGCGTTCATTTCACCCGCATGAGCCAGGGCGGCGTAGAGGCCGGCCCGAACGCCGTATTAAGCTTTGAGCGGGAAGGGTACGGAAAAATGGCTGTAAATCCGGCAGATGCCTGGGAGCACCTCCGGTCCCCCGGACTGGTAAAGCTTGCTTCCCGGTACTGGAAGGAAGGAGCGCGGGAATATGTGCGTTCGTTTTCGAGGCAGGCATTTACCGCAGAACTGCAGCAGCTGATTCCTTCTCTTACAGCCGATGAGCTTGTCCCTGGCGAATCAGGGGTACGCGCCCAGGCCCTTCAGGAAGACGGAACCCTGATGGACGACTTCTTTTTCATTACAGGATCCCGCAGCCTGCACGTATTAAATGCTCCTTCACCTGCAGCAACAGCTTCGCTTGAAATCGGAAAAACGATAGCCCGAAAAGTGAAAGGATGACCCTCTTATGACATTGTTTACCGGGATTGATCACGTACAGCTTGCTGCTCCGCCGGAAAGTGAAGAACAAGCCCGCCATTTTTTTCATACAATCCTCGGAATGCCCGAGATACCAAAGCCCGAAGATCTGGCTAAACGAGGCGGTGTGTGGTTTGACTGCGGCGGCCTTGAGGTCCATATCGGCGTCGAAGAACCGTTTTCTCCGGCCCGAAAAGCACATCCGGCGCTCCGCGTGCATAACCTCGAGCTTGCCAGAGAACGTCTGCAGGAGTTTAACTGGCCCGTAAAGCCCGAACAGCCGCTGAACGGCTCCCCCCGCTTTTATACGGAGGACCCGTTTGGCAACCGCATCGAACTGATTGAAAGATAGTAAAAAGCCCCCGGCATTTACCGCCGGGGACTTCTGATATCAGCTTTACAGACTGAGCATTTTCACCGAGTTTGGATGCAGTTCTTCCTTTAATTGCTCATACATTGTCGTTGCGCAGTCTTTTCCTTCTAAAATTAATTCCTCTTTCGCCTCACGGCCTTTATAGTTCTTTAGTGAAACCTCACGGCCGTCCTGGTCTACTGCAATCAGCATATACCTTTGTTTCATGGATGCTCCCCCTTTTCTCTTCCCTCTCTTTAGGCAGCCGTAGTGTTTTTCATCTGCTCAGATACGGCGCCACTGTCACATTTCTGCTGCTGGTTTAAATTACTGGTTGTTTGTTTAAGATTGGATAGGCTGTCAGAAATATCATTTTCCCGCATACCTCCCGGTGTAAACTTCCATCGCTTAAGACTATCTGCTCACAACCTATGGTTTTCTTTAACGCCGTTGCGGGTACATAGTCTTTAAGTAAATTAGTATATACCGCTCTTATTCATGTTATTTATTATACGCCGAGGGAGTGAAATACGATGGATTACTCCATGTCGCGTCAGGTAATTTACTGCTCGATCACGAAACAAAGGGTGCTTCACGAATTATCCTACGTTTATAGAGACGGGGTGTTTGACTCTGTTGCCACATGCACCGGAGTGTCAGAAGCCTGCGCTGCATGTCCTCTGCTGGAGTTCAACCGCACATACGAAGCAGCACCCACACCACGGAAACAACTGGTCAGTGGATAATACCTCTGTTTATAAAAAATCTTCCTTCCCCGCTTACGCGTGGTCAGGAAGATTTCTTTTGTTTGTTTTTATAATAGCGCAGGGTCTTCTGGGTATCATTTAAATCCCGCATCAGCCGGTAAGGCTTGCTTGCCAGCCGGAACGGCATCCGTACGACAAACGGCGTCCTGCTTTCTTTGTATTCCTCTGTTAAACGAGTAGGCTTCGTAGTCACGCGGTCATACACTTCGCTGTACCATTCCTTCATAATATCGCGGTTCAATGTGAGCTCCCGGCCGCACGTGCGGCACTCCATGCTGTACACATCCCCATTGATATATTCCACGTTGTGGGGCGTCTCTTCCTTACAATGAGCACACTGTAAGTAAATGAGCTCCTTACGTTTTTTCATCGCTTCAGCCCCTCCTTTGCTTATTACTCTTTTATTATACCACGATTTGAAGATGGAAAAAGAAGCGGCCGCTAATTTCGGCAGCGCTTCCTTCTCATTTTATTTCCACTCGTGATCCTGCATTTTCCGCAGACGCCAGATCGTTGACTCTACTGTCTGCTCCACGTCCTGGTGCGTAATAACCTCCCCTTTTTTGACAGCGCGGGTCATTCGCACATTTTTGTCCACCAGGCCAATTGGAAGTGCCTCCCTTTCTTTGGCTTCTCGGGCTTCCATTACCGTGCCGTAAATGGTAAAGCCGCCAATCGAATCCAGATGCTCATCCACCTCCAGATCGCGCTTGGCCACGGCCACTGTTTCAGCAATATGACCGGCGTCGGGAGCGATCGTCGCCTGGCCGTCCAGAAACGCCCGTGCTACGGAAAGCGGCGTTTCCAGGCTCGTCAGGTGATACGGGCGGTACAGCACATAGTTTGGTCCATCTCCCATTTTTAAATATTTCATTTCTGCGTTTACTTCCTCCATATCAGAAGCAACGATGGCAAACACGCCCGGAGCGATGCCGTTAATGTATTCCACAATATGCTGTTTGCCAACTTTCCCTCCCAGCTCCCGCAGCTCGAAGAGCTCCGGCAGATCGGCGACACCGGCTTCGAAGCCGTTCATGCCCGGCTTTTCCGGCACAAAACCGGTGGCGTTCGCCACAGCATTCATCTCCACCATCGTTTTTGTGCCGTCCTGGAAGGAGGCAAGCATTTTTGGACTCGATCCCTTCTCTCTGGCTTCCGCTGCTGCGGTGTCGGGATTTGCTTCCACGTTTAACGGGTTGTTTTTGCCTTTACCAAGCGCCACTATCTCAAAGCCAATCGCATCGGCAAAATCGTACAGCTCCATAATCGCTCCCGGCTCGTCACCTGCCGCCCCGGTGTATACAACGCCGCTCGCATCTGCCATCCGCTTCAGCAGCGGCCCGACAGTGACGTCCGCCTCGACGTTCAGCATGACGATATGCTTCCGGCTCAAAATGGCGTTCCAGGCAATTTCCGCGCCGATATCCGGCACTCCGGTCGCATCCACGACCACGTCCACCTCGTCGAGCGCGCATACGAGCAGCGCTTTAGTGGACGCCACCACTTTATTCATGCGGATAGCCTGCGAGGCTTCTTCTTTATTGTTAGTAGAAACAATATTTCCCCCCTCTATGCCGGCATGGCCGTACGCGTTGATGACATTATCTTCATTTATGTCCGCGGTTATGACGACCCGCATGCCCTTCATGTTTTCAATCTGGGCGATCATGCCGCGTCCCATCTGGCCGGCACCCACAAGACCCACTTTAATGTAGCGGCCTTCCTTTTCAAGCGCCTGCAGCTTTCGGTTAATTCCTATCATTGCTCTCCACTCCTATCCAGCTTTATTTTTTACGGAATACGATGGTGCTTCCCACCTGTATCGCAGGCAGCGGTTTGGCTTCTACACAGACCGTCCCCGGCAGATCTGAATTTGTCTCTCCATTAAACTGAAAGGTCGCATGCCCGAGATCCCGAAGCGTTTCGTTCGCTTTACCGCCAACGAACGTAAGGGAAAACACTTCACCGTCAATGATCAGCTCATCCCCGGCTTCCAGGTCTTCATTTAACCCTCCGGCGTTATGCACAAAGCTGATATCGTACAAATCCTTTGGAGCTGTTTCATTGAATAAAATCATCATGCCGTCGTCCATCAGCATTTGGGCGTCCTCTCCAATGCCGACTACGGTGGCTGTAAATACTTCTGTTTTCATCTGCACGGTCACTCCTCCTAAAAACTACAGGGCGGGCAGGCGTATACCCGCCGGTTTATTTTTATGAATACAGGCCAAAGCTGAAAAGATAAGCGATCACAACGGCAAGCGGGCCGGTAATAACCCTTGAAAACAGAACGGCCGGCACGCCGACAGAAATGGTCTCCGGCTCCGCCTCTCCAAGCGTCAGGCCAACAGGTACAAAGTCTGCCCCCACCTGCGGGTTAATGGCGAAAAGAGCTGGAAGCGCCATCGCCGGCGGAATGTTTCCCATCCCGATCTGGGTACCGATAAGCACCCCGACCACCTGGGCAATAACAGCGCCAGGACCGAGCAGCGGAGATAAAATTGGAATCGCACATATAAAGGATAAAAGCAGCAGCCCGAAAATATTACTGGCAAGCGGCGATACAAAGTTTGCGATCAGGTCGCCGATGCCGGTGAATGTGATGATCCCGATAATCGTACTAACAAAAGCCATAAATGGGAGAATGTTTCGGATAACGGTATCAATCGTTTCACGCCCCGCCTGGAAGAAAACGCTTACCACATTACCGACAGCGCGGCCGATACGTTCGATAATGTTTGCCTTTTTCGGACCGGATCCTTTGGCTTTCATTTTCGCATCGTCTTTAACCTGCCTGGCCACGTCCCGGTCCATCAGGGAGTTGTACGGCGAAGCTTTATCCTCTGCTTCCGCTTCCGCCGCCGGCACTTCATCCGCACTGATCGCCTTCATGTCTCTTTCACCCACACCGGAAACAAAATTCTCTTCGTTAATATATTGCGCAAGCGGGCCGGCCGGTGACGTGCCGTGAATATTGACCGTCAGCACGCCCATTTTCGGATAGACCCCGCAGCGTGCGGTGCCCCCGCAGTCAATAACTGCTGCGGCGATATTTTCTTTATCATAGGAGGCTTTGAATCCGTCTACCGCCTCCCCGCCAGTCAATTCCGCCAGGCGTTCGGCGACCGGATGGATACCACCGCCGGTTACCGACATAATATATCTTTTCTGGTCATTTGGATGAATGACGAGCGGGCCTCCCCAGCCGCCTCTCCCCTTCGTTACCTCTACCGGTTTATATTCAGCCATTATTCTTCCCTCGCTTTTTCTTTTAAATTTTCATTTATGTGCTGGCGCTTTTCTCCGTGGAACCATCTTCTGTATTAGCTGCCTGACGTCTGAGCATGATGGCGGTGATCCATTCGGTTACCACGCCGCGGATTAATATAACAATCAGACCGACAATAAAGAAGCGGATAGCAAGCGGGCCGGCAGACAGGCCAAGTGTTGTAATACCAGCTGATATTCCTGTGTAGACAAAAAGCTCGGCCGGGTTCGCGTGGGGAAACAATCCGGTAATTGGATGCACAAACGATACGGCAGAGTCGTAAAACGCCGGTTTTTGCCGCTCCGGCAGGAAGCGTCCAAAGGTGTAGCACATCGGGTTGGTTAAGAAAAACACAGCCAGGACCGGAAACAGTGTATAGCGCAGAAAGAAATACTTGGTGCTTTTCTGGGCCAGCGAGTAAATCCGTTCTTCGCCGATGAATTTAATCATCGCATTCACAGCAAGAATCAAACATATGAGCGTCGGAATAATACCTGTAACAAGCCCGACAAACGTTTCACCGCCTGCCTGGAACATGCCGATAAAGCCTTCTGCGAGCGTTACTAAGAAATCCATTTGTTATCCCCCTTTTTGTGTTTGCGCTTTTGTTCTGCAAGAATCTGCTGGGCTGCCATCAGATGAGCCCGCTTCGGATGCTTCTTTTTCCCGGCAGCGCCTTCGGCCTCCCACTGCTTTTTTAAGTCGTGAATGTTTTCCCCCATCAGCTCCGGCGCTTCGGCGAATCTGGCGAACACTGTCACTCCTCTCATAACCCTGGCATCGATCACCGTTCCTGCTTCATTGGTAACAAGCAGAATGACCGTGCCAATGCCAAGCAGGCGTTTATCAATGCCTGTACCAAGATATCCTGAAGGGCGTCTGCCCATCGAAGCAATCATGTTGTTATAGTATTTCATCTGGCGGAAGGTCAGATAAAATTGAATCAGCCATATGACGACAAACGCAGCGATAAAATAACCCCACATCCTCACCCCTCCTTTACATTTGTAACAACTTGTAACCTTTGTAATTATATTAAAGCGTTTTCATAAAACCGTCAATCTATTTTTCAGATATTTTAAAAATTTATTTTTGCGCGGATTTCCCGGAATAATTGACAATTATTTCTTTTATTTTACATATGTTTTTAATTACACATTTGTTCATTTATATATTAAAAAAATGTGCCATTGCTTCATTGGCATAAAAAAAAGGCCCCTTTGAAAGGAGCCAGGCGCACATTATTCGGTTAAGGCTTCTGCAATTTGATTATCCACGATCAGCACATCCAGATAACCGCCCTTCAATGCGGCCTCGATACCGAGAACTTTGTGGGAGCCCTGGGCTACGCCGACCACTTCGGGAATGCTTTTGATCTCCTCGAGCGTGAGGCCGATGACCCGGTTGTTGATTGGGTGGTCCACGCCGTGGCCGAGAGCGTCGAAAAACTTCGAGCTGATGTCTCCGACTGCCCCGGCTTTTCGGAGCGTGATAATATCTTCTTCCTGCAGGTACCCCATCGTTTCCATGGTAGAGTGCTGCAGCGGGTTGCCGAGGCCGACGAGGGCAAGTTCTACATTCCTGCCTTCCTCAAGCACCTGGGCGATGTCCTTGGACTGCACGAGGCGCTCCTTCAAGTCGTCGGTTTCGACCATGGCCGGAGCATACAGATACGAACAGAAGGCATTCATTTTCTGCGCAAAATGAAACGCCAGCTGATTGGAATGCAGATGCACGTATTTGTTCCCCATTCCCCCAATCAGCGGCGTAATCTGAATGTCTCT
This sequence comes from Marinococcus tarijensis, assembly GCF_054971385.1. Taxonomy (NCBI): domain Bacteria; kingdom Bacillati; phylum Bacillota; class Bacilli; order Caryophanales; family Bacillaceae; genus Marinococcus; species Marinococcus tarijensis. Next base: position 29,092 of record NZ_JBQOJA010000012.1, read on the forward strand.
ATGCTCGACATACGGATACTCTTCAATAAGTGAGCGAAGCGTTGTCCCCCAGGAAATACCGATCCGCTTTACCTGCTCGGATCTCTTAGCCACATAAGAAGCGGCCGCTTTTCCGATCAGGCGTTTGCCAAGATCAGGCGTGAACCCTGTCGTGGAAACGACTATCGCCTCTTTCAGCCCATACTTTTTTTCAAGCTTCTGCTCCAGGTCAACAGTATGCACACTTTCATCTTTAATATATATTTCAACAATGCCTTCATCCCGGGCCCGCTGCAGCATTTTGGAAATGACCGGGCGGGAGACGCCCTGCTTTTTGGCGATCTGCGCCTGGGTCCATCCGTCAAAATGATACAGCTTCGCTACTTTTACGGTTTCTCTTTTTTCTTCCCAGTTGAGCATAATTCTTCCCTCTATTCCATAAATTCATCTGATGCCAGTATATCACTCCCTGCCAAAAAACTATATACGCTTACATCGCTTTTTATTGATGAAGCGGGCGTCCGACGAGCGCAGATGCTCCTTCAAACATAGCTTCTGACAGCGATGGATGTGCATGCACCTGGCTGCTCCACTCTTCAGCCGTGCCTTCCAGATGGATATAGGCCGCGGGCTCTCCAATCATTTCGGTAACATGCGGGCCGGCCATCACCACGCCGAGAATTTCGCCGAACATTTCCCGGGAAATGATTTTAACAAATCCCCGGGACTCTCCCATCGTCATTGCTTTGGCGTTGCCCCGCAGCGGCACCGTTTTTACTTTAACATCGCTGTACGCCTGCTTGGCTTCCTGCTCGGACAGGCCGACCGAAGCTATTTCCGGAAAGGTGTAAATGCACCGCGGCACAAGGGAGAAAGCCATGGAAGCCGCCGCGCCCGCAGCATGCTCTGCTGCAATAATGCCCTCGGCACTTGCCGCATGGGCCAGCTGCCATCCGCCGACAATGTCTCCTGCAGCATAAATTCCCGGTACCGATGTCTGCATCGAACGATCAACCGCTACGAAACGGCCGTCCATACGTAAATGAAGGTCTTCAGCAGCAGCGATGACCGGCGCACGTCCGGTGGAGATCAGCAGCAGATCTGTGGTAAGCTCCCGGCTGTTTCCGGAGGCGTCCTGCACACTGACGACTGCCTGTTCTCCCTCCTGTTTGACAGAAGTAACCGAGGTACCAGCAAGAATAGTCGCCCCCGCCTCCTCGAGCGCCCCTGCCAGCATTTTTGCAGCGTCTTCATCCTCCTGGGGTATCAGCCGTTCAGCTGCTTCGACCACCGTCACCTGCACGCCAAGCGACTGATACAAACAGGCATATTCAGTACCAATAAATCCTCCTCCGACAATAGTCATCGACGCCGGAAGTGAATGGCGTTCATAAATAGTGTCACTCGTGTAATACCCGGTCTCTTCAAGGCCGGGGATCGGAGGAACCGCCGGCACGGAGCCAGAAGCAATAATTACCGCTCTCCCGGCCACCACTGTTTCCTTTCCGTCCCTGCCGGTAACCGTCACCTGTTTGTTCGAATGAACCGCCCCGCGCCCCTGAAATACCTGGACGCGGCCTTTTTTCATCAGCGACTGGACGCCCTGGCGGAGCTGCTGAATCACCTGGTTTTTCCGCTCAAGCATCTCTTCGTAGCGCAGATGAAAGCCTTCAACCTGGATCCCGTATTTTGAAGCGTTTCGTACATAGTTCACTGCTTCTGCGTTCTGGAGGAGCGTTTTAGACGGTATGCACCCCCGGTTCAGGCAGGTGCCCCCGAGCTCGCGGTCCTCAACGAGGGCAGTGGACTGGCCGAGACCCGACGCCCGGAGCGCAGCTACATAGCCTGCCGGCCCGCCGCCGACAATTACCTGGTCAAACGTTTCCATCAGTTCACCTCCTTTTAGACAAACAGCTGATACGGCTGTTCAAGCATTTGTTTAAATTCTGTTAAAAATGCAGCCGCCGGCGCTCCGTCGATAATACGGTGATCAAAGGACAGGCTTACCGCCATCATCCGGCGCATGGCGATTTCCCCGTCTATGACCACCGGTTTTTCCTGCATGCGGCCAACACCAAGAATAGCTGCTTCCGGCTGGTTAATAATCGGTGTAAAATGATCCACCGCATACATTCCCAAATTACTAATCGTAAACGTGCTTCCCGAAAGCTCTTTGCCGGGGAGGGTACCGTTGCGGGCCGCGGCCGCTGTCTGTTTGGTTTCAGCAACTAATTCTGCGAGTCCTTTTGTTTCTGTATCGCGGATTACCGGCACCAGCAGCCCCCTGTCCGTGGCTACAGCGATCCCCATATGCACAGACGACTGCTTTGTGATCCGGTTGTCCGTCATGGAGGCATGAACGGCCGGATGCTTTTGAAGCGCCCGGCTGCTCACAAGCATCAACAGCTCTGTTACCGAGAGCCGCTCGCCGGTCTGCTTTTCAATAACCGGAAGCAGCTGGGTGCGTAATTCCATGGCAGCTTCCATATCAATTTCGGTATGAAGCGTCACGTGCGGCACCTCGCCCGCGCTTTGCTGCATACGCTCTGCTACCACTTTCCGTATGCCCTGGAGCGGCTCGGAGCGAAGCTCCTCTTCTGCGGACTGCGAAGTGACATCGGTCCGTGTGATTTTGCCGTAGCTGCCGCTTCCTTTCACGACAGACAGGTCTACGTTGTTTGCCTGTGCTTCTTTTTTCGCAAGCGGCGTACTTCGTATGTGCTGCTTGTCTGCAGCCGCGTGAACATCCGCAGCGTGAATACGCCCTTTCGCTCCGCTTCCCTGCACCAGTGACAGCTCTACGCCGCTATCCCGTGAAAGCCTCCGTGCTGCCGGTGTAGCACGCACACCTCTCTCTTTTTCAATTTCTGGTGTCTGCTCTGCCGCTTCTGGAGCAGGAGTTTCCGGGAGGCTTTCCGGCTCTGATTTACCTTCGGATCCCGGTCTTTGCTCCGGCACCTGCTCGCCTTCTTCGCCAATATAGCCGACAATACCGTTTACCGGCACTTCTTCATCTTCATCGTAGTACCGTTTCAGCAGGACGCCTTCTTCATACGCTTCCACTTCAATATTTATTTTATCGGTCATTACCTCAAGCAGCGGCTCTCCGACCTCTACCTGATCTCCCTCCTGCTTAAACCACTGCAGAAGCGTTCCGGTTTCCATCGTGCTGCTTAATTTGGGCATAAATACTTCCTTCGCCATGAATACTGCCCTCCTTTAACGGCGGTTGACGCTGTCGCGCGCCGCCTGCATAATATCATCCACCTGCGGAACCATTGCTTTTTCAAGTGCCGGATTGTACGGCACAGGAATCGGCAGTGCCCCGAGCCGGTGAACAGGGGCATCCAGATAATCAAAGGCTTCGCTTTCTGCGATCATGCTGGCAATTTCGCCGCCGTAACCGCCTCTTTTGACGGCTTCATGCACAACGATCACCTTTCCGGTTTTTTTAACAGAATCCACGATCGTCTTTTCATCAAGCGGTACGAGCGTCCTCGGGTCAATCACTTCCACGTCAATGCCTTCCTCCGCCAGCTTCTCTGCTGCCTCGAGCGCTTTATGCACCATCACGGCGGTCGCAACGATCGTCACGTCTGTGCCTTCACGCTTTACATCCGCCTCTCCGAGAGGAATCGTATACGCTTCCTCCGGGACGTGCTCCTCCGTTTTGTACAATAATTTGTGTTCGTAAAAGATCACGGGATTCGGGTCAGCAATAGCAGCCTTCAGCAGTCCCTTCGCGTCTGAAGCTGTCGACGGCTGTACGACCTTCAGGCCGGGAACGTGGGCTACCCAGGCCTCAAGACTCTGCGAATGCTGGGCCGCAGCCCCGGTTCCGGAGCCAGAAGGCGTCCGCAGCACCATTGGCACATTGCCTTTACCGCCGTACATATACCGGAGCTTCGCTGCCTGGTTGGCCAGCTGGTCCATCGCAATCGTAATAAAATCCGAAAACTGCAGCTCGACGACCGGCTTCATACCTGTAAGCGCCGAGCCGATCGCAGCACCTGTAATTGCCGCTTCGGAAATTGGAGTATTACGTACCCGCTCCGGGCCGAACTCTTCAATCATACCGCGGGTAACACCGAAGGCACCGCCGTAGACCCCAATATCCTCCCCGAGAATAAAAACGTCCTGATCCTCCCGCATTTCCTGCGATAATGCTTCGCGGACGGCTTCGGCAAAGGTAATGCTCCGTGTCGTTTCCTTATCATTTGAAGAATTTACTGCGCTCGACTGCATCGTCAGGCACTCCTTTCTATATTAAGCGTATACATCCTCAAGCAGCGTATCCTCGGAAGGTTCGGGGCTCTGTTCCGCAAATTCCACTGATCGTTCGATACGGGCTTTGGTGTCTTTTTTCACCGTCTCTGCTTCTTCTTCGGTAATGACGCCCCGTTCAATCAAGGCGTCCTGGAAAAAACGGATCGGGTCTTTGTCTTTCCATTCTTTTTCTTCTTCTCTTGTCCGGTATTTTTTAGCATCGCTTTTAGAGTGGCCCTTCCACCGGTAGGTTTTCGCCTCGATAAGGACCGGGCCGCTCCCATTTCTTGTATACTCCACGGCTTCTTTCATCACGGTCATTACCTCGGGAAGATTATTACCGTCCACGACATGCCCTGGAATGCCGTAGCCGGAAGCACGATCGGCAATGTTTTCGATTTTCACCATATCCTTTACCGGGCCTGACATGCCGTACTGATTGTTTTCGCAGACAAAGATGACCGGAAGATCCCAAATAGCGGCCAGGTTCACTGCTTCGTGAAAACTGCCTTCATTTGCCGCCCCGTCCCCGAAGAAACAAACGGTAATATAGCCTTCCTGGCGCATCTTTGATGTGAGTGCTGCTCCTACAGCTAAAGGAATGCCGCCTCCGACGATGCCATTGGCGCCCAGGTTGCCTTTTTCAACATCCGCAATATGCATGGAGCCGCCCTTACCCTTGCAGTAGCCGGTTTCCCGGCCAAACAGCTCTGCCATCATCCGGTCCGGGTCGGCCCCCTTAGCGATGCAGTGCCCGTGGCCCCGGTGAGTACTTGTAATCTTGTCTTTATCTTCAAGCATCGCACATACACCTACGGCCGAAGCTTCCTGTCCCACGCATAGATGGGTCGTGCCGTGAATCATGCCTTTGGCGAAAAATTCATCTACTTTTTCATCGAACCAGCGGACGGTCCACATCTGCTCAAGCCAGTCGACCAGCTTTTCTTTTGGCTCTTCCCACACCCAGTCTGCCTGCATCACAATAACGCCCTCCTTACATTTGTTCTATATTATAACCTTTGTAAACATAATAGCTTCATTTCATTCGTTCGTCAACTAAACATTTGTGAAATATCGTTGATTTTAAAATGTTGTTTCCGCTTTCATAAATGCAGCTGGTTTTTGCAGATGTATTTTTGGCAGACATTTGTTTCCTGCAAATAAAAAAAGAGACGCTGCTACGCCTCTTTTCCCTGCCGTTCTTTAATTTCTGCCTGATGGCTGACAACGAGCTCCACCACCTGTCTCACATGTTCATCATCAAGGGAATAGTACACGGTTCTCCCTTCCTTCCGGAATTTCGTCAGTCCCAGCTTATGCATGTAGCGGAGGTGATGGGACGCCGTTGCAATGGAGGAGTCAATCACTTCGGCAATACTATGTACACTCAATTCCGGCGTCAGGGCCAGCGCCTGGGCGATCTGCATCCGCTTGCCGTCAGCGAGCCCCTTCAGCATGTCTGTCATGATATCAAGCGACCGCTGTTGAATCTGCTGCTGAATCCACTCCACGTTTGCCTGTGTTTCTTTATCTTCATTTGGCATTTCTGTTCACCTGCCTGATCGTAATCATTCTTATTTCAATTGTACGCTTTCTTTATCTGCTTTCAACCGATCTGCTTTATTTTTTCTTATACCGGCTGCGCTTTGCCTATACTTCGGCAGCTTTGTTCTTTTCTATAATACAACACATTACGCAAGGTTTATCCGTACATAGCCTCCAGCAGCATTCCGAGTCTTTATATATGCTGAGTCTACCATGGAATAAATAAGAACCGCGCGCGGCTTCACAGGAGAGACCGTTGACTGACACGATACCTGCTTCTTTTGAAGAAGCATATGAAAAATACACTCCGCTCGTCAAACGAATGATTACACGCCTCCGTATTTATCAGCAGCAGGAGGAATATATGCAGGCCGGATATGTAGGATTATGGAAGGCATACTCTACCTTTTCTCCCGAAAAAGGAGCTTTTCCGGGGTACGCTTTTATGCTTGTGCGCGGAGAAATGCTGATGATGCTCCGTAAAGAAGTCCGTTTTTCCGAGCGCCATCAGCTGTTTGATGACCACCAGCCCTTTGAGCAGTCGTCGGAAATGGAGGACCGCTTTGAGCTTGAAGCTTATTTTCCCCTTCTTTCAGAACGGGAACGAACCTGGCTTACCGAGTTCGCCGTACATTCTCTTCCTATACGTGACATTGCTGAAAAATACGGGGTAGCAGCTTCTACCGTCAAATCATGGCGGAAATCCGCATTGCGCAAGCTGCGGGCACATGCTGAAGAAGAGCAGATAGAGTAATATACGTTTTATTTCCCATGTCGGCTCGAGGTCGCTGTCCAGCTTTCTCCACCACCGGCTCGGGGTTACAATTCATCCTTTCAAAAATAAAAGAGCTATTTTTCTCAAGGCTGAATTGTACCTGTCGCCGATGTGCAGGTGGAGAAAGCTTTTCTAACCAGAAGGCGGACAGCGCTTGTCGCCGGCTTGCAAGTGGATAGAACTTTTCTTTGTATGATACAATCTAAATGCTGTTACCAGTAGAGAAATGAACGGAACGATAAATACATAGGAGTGATGTTATTGTGGCTGAGTCATTGACCATTGAACGTACAAAATCTCCGAAAACGAAGCCGGATTTCTCCCAGCTCGCTTTCGGGAAAAACTTTACCGATCATATGTTTGTTGTGGATTATGTAGAAGGAGAAGGCTGGATTGATCCAAGAATTGTGCCGTACCAGCCGCTTACGATGGACCCTTCCAGTCTTGTATTTCATTATGGCCAGGCTGTCTTTGAAGGAATGAAGGCCTATTATTCCGGCGGCAATATTATGCTTTTCCGTCCGGAGAAAAACTTCGAGCGCCTGAACCAGTCCAACCGCCGGATGAGTATTCCGGAAATCGATGAACAGTTATTGATAGATTCTCTAAAGGAACTCGTATCACTTGAGCGTGACTGGATTCCCCGCGGTGAGGGACAGTCGTTGTACATCCGCCCATTTGTGATTGCCACAGAAGCAAGTCTCAGCGTGAAACCATCCTCCTCATATAAGCTTTTGATTATTTTAACTCCTGTCGGCTCCTACTACGGCAGCGGCGAAGATGCTATGAAGCCGGTCAGTATTTATGTGGAAAACGAATTCGTCCGCAGTGTCCGCGGCGGCGTTGGTTTCACTAAAACGGCCGGTAACTATGCGGCCAGCCTGAAAGCCCAGGAGCAGGCCGGAAGCGCCGGGTACGATCAGGTGCTGTGGCTGGATGGCATAGAGCAGCGCTATATTGAAGAGGTTGGCAGCATGAATATTTTCTTTAAAATCAGCGGGAAGGTTGTAACTCCTGCGCTGAATGGAAGTATTCTTGAAGGGATTACCCGTGACTCCGTCATCGAACTCCTGCATTACTGGGATATTCCTGTGGAAGAACGCCGGATCGATATGGAAGAAATACGTACTGCGTATGAAGCAGGCACCCTGGAGGAAATTTTCGGCACCGGCACCGCAGCGGTTATTTCTCCTGTAGGCAGGCTGCGCTGGGACGCCCAGACCTACAAAATCAATAATGAAGAAACCGGTCCTCTTGCCAAACAGCTGTACGACACCATCACCGGTATTCAGACCGGGGATAAGGAAGACGTACTGCACTGGACCCGCACAGTATAATATTAGTAATCAACGGCTCTCCATCACGGAGGGCCGTTTTATTTTGAACGAAATTCTTTCGTTTCTTTTATAGTGTGCTAGAATATACCTACACATCATTTACAAGTGATACCTCACGAAAAAGAGGAGGAGGGAACGATTGAAACAATTAGCGCTTTCTTTACGTGATGGCCGTATGCTTAGTATCGCTATGTTCGGTGATCCGGACGGAACACCTGTCCTTTATGTACACGGAGTCGGAAGCTCCCGGCTTGAAGCCGCAATCGGAGAAGAAGCTGCAGCTTCCAACTCTCTTCGTATTATTTCTGTTGACCGCCCGGGCTACGGCCTTTCCACTCCGGATCCTCATGGTACCTTTCTGCAGTTTTCCAAGGACATCGATGAAGTAATGAATCATTTTGAAATCCAGCGCTGTTCCTTAATCGGTGTCGGCTGCGGAGGCCCTTACGCCGCAACCAGCACCAGTCTTTTGAAGGGACGCATCAGCGAGCTCCATCTGGTCGGATCACTCGGTCCCACAGAGGACCCTGAACTGTTTCGCCTGCTCGATACCTCCTTACAAGCACCGCTGCAAACGATTCAGGAAGCGCCAGAGCTGCTGCGCAGCCGGTGGGAACAGACGAATATGGAGGATAAAATCTTCCAGACGGAGTCCGAACAGCTTTCCAAAGAAGAACAGCAGTATGTAACACCGTTCATTCTGGATAAATGGCGATTTGCGGTCCAGGAATCCGCCCATTCTGCTGAGGGCTTCCTCCGGGACCTCCAGACGCTGATGACGCCGTGGGCCTACCATTTGGAAAACATCGATACCCCGACTTATGTCTGGGCGGGAGAGGAAGATGAAATTATCCCTCTCCGGCACGCCGTATACCTTGCCAACCATATCGAGCGTTCTGCCCTTGAAACGTTTCCCGGCATGGGCCATATCGCAACAGAGGTGCTCGGCATCAATACAGCTCTTCAGCAGATCAGTAAAAACCGCGCCCTGTCATAAAAATGAAGCCGCCCCTGTGAAAGGACGGCTTCATTTATTGTTAACGGATCGCTTTTAAAATAAAGCTTAGAATTACGACGAAAATAATTGCACCGATTAAGGCCGGGAAAATCGCGATACTGCCGATAACCGGTCCCCAGGAACCAAAGATGGCCCCGCCAATCCAGGCACCGATAATACCTGCAATAATGTTACCCAAAATGCCGCCCGGGATGTCCTTGCCCAGTATTAAACCGGCAAGCCAGCCAATCAGACCGCCGACGATAAGAAATAGTATAAATCCCATTACATTGACTCTCCTTTCGTTATTTCGTTCAATCCCCCTTTTTCCCGTAAATTGTATTTAATAACCTTGTTTAACTTCAATTTTAGAATCAAATATATTTTTATAACAATTATTAAATAAGCTTTGGCCTCAGCAGAGGTTAAACCTTCTACTTCCCAACTCAAAGACTTAGTCCTAAATTGGTAAGCCTCTATACATTCTTTATAAAAAACCATAAAAAAGGCCGAAGCTGGATATATTCCCAACTTCGGTCTAAATGTACTTGTTAAAAACTTGAAGCTTTTTATTATTGAATCGCAAACATCAGGTCCGCTTCTGCAACGACTTTGCCGTCCACGGAAGCTGTGCCTTTTCCTTTAACAATAGATCGTCTCTGTTTGGTGACTTCCATTTCAAGGCGCAGCTGGTCTCCTGGCTTCACCTGGCCTTTAAACCGGCATTCGTCAATGCCTGCAAACAGGGCAAGCTTTCCTTTCATCTCTTCCTGTTGCATCAGGGCGACGCCGCCGGCCTGGGCAATCGCTTCAATGATAAGCACTCCCGGCATTACTGGATAGTTGGGAAAATGACCATTGAAAAATTCTTCATTGGCGCTTACATTTTTAATGCCTACCGCCCGCTCCCCGGGTTCTACTTCAATAATTTTATCAACAAGCAGAAATGGGTAGCGGTGGGGAATAATCTCTTTGATTTGTTCTATTGAAAGCATCATTTTTTCCTCGCTTTTTTATGCTAATTTCCTTGAATTAATCGATAAATCTCCAGCCAGGTCGATGGGTTTAAAGCCTGAAAAGGGTTGCCTCCCCCGACCGCATAGCCAATCATCAGGCCAATAATCGAACAGATAAAAGCCAGAATTAAAATAATAATAAGCCAGTGCCACCAGTGGAGGTGCTGAAGACGCGCACGCACCTTCTGCGCACCTCTTTTCAGCTGTGCTTTCCTACCCGGTTTAGACGTCCTTGTATGGTTGTCCTGATTGCTCATATGTACTATCTATGCTCCCTTAACCACAAAGACTTATCGAATACTGTTAATTAATCCAAGCATCTGGTCTCCCTGCGTCAGTGCACGGGAATTAAACGAGTATTGTCTTTGGGCATTCATCATATTTACTAATTCATTCGATAAATCCACATTAGACTGCTCGACCATTCCCTGCTTTACGCTGGACGGGTCAGCTTCTACAACCATATCATTTTCCGCTGCCCCGAGTCCATCTAAATCCTCAAAACGATACCGATTGCCTCCAACAGATGTCAATGCCTGCGGACGCTCCACCTGCACCACGCCAAACGCCCCAAGGTTCACGGTACCACCGGCTGCCGTTACAGCTGTCAGTTCCCCGTTTTCCTGCATCGAAAATTCCGACGCTCCTGCAGGAATATCAAATCTTCCTCCGGCTTCGTTTAATACAAATCCCCCGTTCTGGTCAACGAGCGTATAGCTGCCAGGCGCTGCCGGGTTCTCTGATAAGTACAGCTGACCGTCTTTGGTATATTCAACCGCTCCGTCTTCTGCCTCCACCTGGAAAAAAGCATCCGTGTCTTCCAGAGCAAAATCGAGTTCCCGTTCGCTCTCCTTCAGCGATCCCTGCTCCATGCGAAGCGCTGTCTGGCCGATCGCTGCTCCGCCGCCTGTCCGTATTCCGGGCGGAGTAAGGCGCCCGGTGCCGTTTTCCGGCATCGGCATATTGTCCTCCTGCTGGTACATCATTTCGCTGAACGTCGCCTGCCTGGATTTAAATCCGGCTGTTTCCACGTTGGAGAGGTTGTTGCTGATCGTGTCCATCTGCTGCTGAACCAACCCCATGGACTGAAATGGTATGCGTAATCCCGAATACATGCTGCGTTCCTCCTGAATTCTTTATTTTTAGTATGTTTAACCGAGGCGTCCCACTTCATTCACAGCCTTTTCCATGCTGCGGTCATACGTCTGCATCACCTTCTGATTGGATTCAAACATCCGGTAAGCTTCCATCAGCTCCGTCATCGCCCGGGTGGAATCGGTATTGGACTGTTCGAGAAACCCCTGTTTCATTTGATAGCGGACGTCTTCATTGGCCGCTGCAGCGCCAAGCTCCTCTTCCGCTTCAAAAATTCCTGCTTCGGTTTTAACTAAATCATTGGTATCAGGTGCATACGCCACCCCCAGCTGTCCGGCTTCCCCGCCATTTTCAATCAGCACCGTACCATCTTCAGTGATTTGAAAATTTTCATTTCCAGTTTCCACCGGAGCGCCTTCGTTATTTAATATGTACTGTCCGTCCGCTGTCGTTAAAAACCCTTGTGCATCCACTGTCCAGTTGCCGTTGCGGGTGTAGGCCGTTCCGTCTTCTCCCTGGACCGTGAACAGCACTGCCCCGTTTTCATCCGGCACCTCTGCCTCAAGCAGGGCGACATCGGATGAGGCATTCGTTTCCTGCAGCTCTCCCGGGGTAAACGAAGAGGCCTGGTCCTGCATGTAAACGCCCGTCCCAAGTGAACCGATCGTATGCGGTCCTCTTCCAGCATTCTCCGCATGCAGAAGCTGCTCCGGAAACGTCCGGATCGCACTTTGATCGGATTTGTAGCCGGGCGTGTTGGCGTTGGCGATATTATTGTTCAGCATGTCTGTTTTTCTCTGCTGGGCTGTCATTCCCGACGCAGCATTATAAAAACCCCTCAGCATAATTGTATTCCCCGTTTCCGTAAATGTAGGCCGAACGTAAACCCGGCTGGGCATGCTTCCATCTTTAAATCGTCCACATTTATAATTAGTTCTATTTTACCACAAACGACTGATGCGAGGAATATAGGCATGCATTTAGTGAAGTATATCCTATTTCACCGGATACTATATACCTACTCTCGAAGCATAAAAAGACCACCACTGCATAGTGATGGTCTGTGTTATTCAAAACTTAAGAGCGCTGGGCTGTTTTCAGGGAAGTGTCTGCTTCCTCGTCCGCATTTACGCGTGTTACATTTGCGCCAAGGCCCTGCAGCTTTTTATGAAAGTCCACGTACCCACGGTCAAGGTGACGAAGCTCTGTTACCGTTGTTTCACCCTCTGCTACGAGACCGGCAACAATCAAAGCGGCGCCTGCACGGAGATCGGTAGCCGACACTTCAGCACCCTGCAGTTTTTTCGGACCGCTGATGATCGCAGTGCGTCCTTCGATCTTGATGCTTGCGTTCATACGCTGGAATTCTTCTACGTGCATAAAGCGGTTTTCAAAAACTGTTTCTGTAATAAGGCCGGTGCCCTTTGCCTGGGTTAGAAGTGCCATAAACTGCGCCTGCATGTCTGTTGGAAAGCCGGGATGCGGCATCGTCTTAATATCAACCGGCTTTAAAATATCCGGGCCGGTGACAAGCATGCCCCCGTCGCTTTCTTCAATCTTTACGCCCATTTCACGCATTTTTGCTACAAGCGGACGTAAATGTTCATGCATTGCGCCTTCGACGAATACTTCTCCTCCGGTAATCGCAGCAGCAATCATAAAGGTGCCTGCTTCAATCCGGTCCGGAATAATTGTATGCTCCGCTCCGGTTAATTTATCCACACCCTCGATGCGGATAGTGCCGGTTCCGGCGCCGCGCACTTTGCCTCCCATGGCGTTAATAAAGTTGGCAAGATCCACGATTTCCGGTTCCTCTGCTACATTTTCAAGCGTAGTAGTGCCTTCTGCAAGAGCTGCAGCCATCATAATATTTTCAGTAGCACCGACGCTTGGAAAATCAAGATAAATGCGGGCACCCTGAAGGCGTTCTTCTACTTTCGCTTCAATATAACCGTTGCCGATTTCGACGTGGGCACCCATCGCTTCAAATCCTTTAAGGTGCTGATCGATCGGCCGGGAGCCAATCGCGCATCCCCCCGGAAGCGCAATATGGGCGATCCCTTTTCTTGCTAAAAGCGGACCCATGACGAGAAACGAAGCCCGCATCTTGCTGACATACTCAAACGGGGCTTCCGTGGAAAGATCACCCGTAGCGTCAGCCGTCCAACGGTGATCCTCGTAATTAACTTCTGTTCCGACGTGGCGCAAAACATTGGAGATCGTGTCTACATCTGCAAGCGGCGGTACATCGTAAAGTGTACTTTGCCCTTCTTCTGCCAAAAGAGTAGCTGCAATAACAGGCAGAACTGCATTTTTTGCTCCTTCTGCTTTGACGGACCCCTTTAGGCGTCTGCCTCCCTGTACAATAATTTTATCCAATTTAATTCCCTCCGCTATACTTATGCATATTATCTTTTTGTGCTGCGTACTTCACCTAAAAGAGCTGTGCTTTTCTTTCGTCCATTTGTCTAACCTTTTCATTAGTCGCTTCCCGTCTCAAAACGTTACAGAGGTAAAGAGATAGTTTTTCCGTGTCCATTCCGGCAGCATCGATGAATTTCATACAGAATCCTTTACCCGCTCCCGCTTTTTCATAATCTTTTATGCCAAAAGTGTGAAAAATAGGTAACGGAGATACAAAGAAAAATCAAAATAATCGATAAAGAAGCTGCTTACAGAGTAGCTGATTGCAATAGCGAACAAAATAATCAAAAGTCTTCCCTTCAGGCTTTCCGGCCTCCGGATAAAAACATCAAACCGGAATGCCTGCAGACACCACCAGGTCAGGATAAAAAAAGAGAGATGAAGCAGGATATGTATTAGTGCTTCCTGGCCGTCCGGATTCATGCCATCATGCCTTTCTTTGTTGCTGTACAAAGTTCTTTGCAAATTTTAAGCCACGTTTCAGAATAACCAAATGCATCAGGGAAAACAAGAGACGAAGGTTCTGCTACTATGTGCGGCGGTTATTGGGCCCACGAGGTCTTGTACTATTTTTATGGAAATTTTTATAACTATAAGCATATTTTATTATAAAGGATTCATAATCAAACATCTATAGTTCTATCTTCTTTAGAAACGCAGGTGCTGCTATTATTTGATTTCACTATTCACTGCCGGATACTATACGCCTATAAAACAAAAGAACCGTTTCTCCTTTTGGAAAAACGATTCTTCAGGTGTATTTCTATGAGCCTTCGGAAACCTTCAGGCGGGTGTTGGCCCGTTTTAAGGCCAGGCGCGCCCGCATGATATCAATTTCCTCTTCATTTATCCGGTCCAGTCGTTCCTCCGCCCGCTCCTTGGCGATGCGGGCTCGTTCCGGATCGATCTCTCCTGGAGTTTCTGCAGATTCCGCTAAGATATTAACGGCGTCAGAGCGGACTTCTACGAATCCTTCACTCACAGCCAGTAATTTTACTTTGTTGTCATACTTAATGCGGACTGCATCAATCTTTAGAGGAGCCACGGTTGGAACGTGGCCGGGGAGAATCCCCATTTCGCCACTTTCCGCACGAACACTGACCATCTCTACTTCTCCATCAAAGACGGACCCGTCCGGAGTCACTACGCTGAGATGCATCGTTGCCATCTGTGTTCTTCCCCCCCCGTGTCGTCCTTAGGACATAGATTTTGCTTTTTCCACTACATCTTCAATCGGGCCGACAAGGCGGAAGGCGTCTTCCGGCACGTCATCGTGCTGCCCGTCAAGAATTTCCTTAAATCCACGTACTGTATCCTGCACGGACACGTACGTACCCTTCTGGCCGGTAAACTGCTCTGCCACGTGGAAATTCTGTGAAAGGAAGAACTGAATGCGGCGGGCACGGTTTACCGTGAGCTTGTCTTCTTCGGAAAGCTCTTCCATCCCGAGGATGGCGATAATATCCTGGAGTTCATTGTATTTCTGGATCGTTTGTTTGACCTGCTGAGCAACATCGTAATGCTCCTCACCGACAACCTCCGGTGCAAGCGCACGTGATGTGGAAGCGAGCGGATCCACCGCCGGATAAATACCCATTTCCGTCAGCCGGCGCTCCAGGTTGGTCGTCGCGTCAAGGTGGGCAAACGTTGTTGCCGGCGCCGGGTCCGTATAGTCATCGGCCGGCACATATACTGCCTGAATCGACGTAACCGATCCTTTTTTCGTGGAGGTGATACGCTCCTGCAGCTGACCCATTTCGGTCGCAAGCGTTGGCTGATACCCAACGGCGGACGGCATCCGGCCGAGGAGGGCGGATACTTCCGAGCCTGCCTGCGTAAAACGGTAAATGTTGTCGATAAAGAGAAGCACATCTGCCCCTTCTTCATCACGGAAGTGCTCTGCCATTGTCAGACCGGTCAGAGCTACGCGCATCCGGGCACCTGGCGGCTCGTTCATCTGGCCGAACACCATGGCTGCTTTATTAATAACACCGGAATCGCTCATTTCAAAGTAAAGGTCGTTCCCTTCACGGGTACGCTCCCCTACCCCTGCAAACACGGAAATTCCGCCGTGCTCCTGGGCAATGTTGTTGATGAGCTCCTGAATAAGTACAGTTTTCCCTACGCCGGCACCGCCGAACAGGCCGATTTTTCCGCCTTTTACGTAAGGGGCAAGCAGGTCTACGACTTTAATGCCTGTTTCAAGCACCTGCGTTTCCACAGCAAGCTCGTCAAACTTCGGCGGCTTACGGTGGATCGGCTTGCGTTCGACGCTGTCCTCCACCTGTTCTTTCATATCAATAGGTTCACCAAGAACGTTAAATACGCGGCTCAGCGTGTCATTCCCAACTGGAACAGAAATAGACTCTCCTGTGTTGGTCACTTCTGTTCCGCGGATTAAACCCTCTGTCGAAGACATCGCGATCGTCCGCACGGAGTTGTCGCCCAAATGCTGCGCAACTTCGAGAGTAACTTCAATTGCATCCTTATTTTCGGTGGCCGGCTGTGATACGCGGAGCGCGTTGTTTAGTTCCGGAAGCTGACCGCTTGGGAACTGAACATCAATAACCGGTCCCAAAATCTGAGTAATTCGACCGTTTTCTTCACTCATTGTAATTGTTCCCCTCCTTACTGTCCGGCTCGGCCGGACGAAATGATTCTTCTATTCAAGCGCAGCTGCGCCGCCGACGATTTCGGTAATTTCCTGCGTAACGGCCGCCTGGCGGGCACGGTTGTAGGAAAGGGTTAAATCATCGACCATGTTGTTGGCATTATCGGTTGCTGCACTCATCGCTGTCATCCGGGCCCCGAACTCACTGGCTTTGGCATCAAGCAGGGCGCCGTAGATTAAGCTTTCCGCATACTGCGGAAGAAGCTGCTTTAAAATCGCTTCCGGCGAAGGCTCGTATTCATACTGGGCCGTACCTTTGCTGTCCTCTTCACTTACTTCCTCCGTCAACGGCAGCAGTTTCTTTTCTGTTACCTTCTGCTGGATCGGGTTAATGAAGTGGTTGTACCAGATATACAATTCGTCTACGTCTTCATTTGCATACAAATCGACGGCAAGACGCGTAACGTTTTTAATATCGTTAAAGGACGGCTGGTCCGGCAGGCCAGTAATTTCATCGAACATTGGAATGCCGTAACGTTTTAACAGGTCCCGTCCCGTCCGGCCGATTACAATCACACTGTATTCGTCCTTTGACTGGTGACGCTCCCGCAGCTTTTGCATTAAGTCCCGAAGAATATTCGAGTTATATGCCCCTGCAAGCCCCTGATCTGTAAATATGGCAATATAGCCGGTCTTCTTTACAGGCCGTTCTTCAAGCATGGGGTGGGAGATACCGCTGCTGCCGGCAGCGATACCGGAAACAACGTCTTTAATTTTTTTCGTATATGGCTCATATCGCTGAGCATTTTGCTGGGCCTTATTCAGCTTCGACGCAGAAACCATTTCCATGGCACTTGTAATCTGCTTCGTTTTTTTCGTCGACTGGATACGGCCTTTAATTTCTTTTAAGGAAGCCATCTGTTCACCACCTTTTGAACCTTTTTACGTTCGGCCCTCTTTATTTTGAAGGGTTAAATGACTTCTCAAACGATTGAATCGCCTGTTTGAACTCTTCTTCGTCCGGAAGTTTTCCTGTGTCACGAATACCTGCCAAAAGCTCTGAATGACTTGACTCAAGATATGCAAGCAGTTCTTTTTCGTAACGGCGGATATCGTCTGTCGGGATGTTGTCCAGGAAGCCTCTTGTCAGGGCAAACACAATTGCTACCTGCAGCTCCATACGAAGCGGCTGGTGCAGTCCCTGTTTGAGTACTTCTACTGTTCTTCCCCCGCGGGCCAGTTTGTCCTGCGTCGCTTTGTCCAGGTCGGAACCGAACTGGGAGAATGCTTCAAGCTCACGGAACGATGCCAGATCCAGACGGAGTGTACCGGAAACTTTTTTCATTGCCTTCGTCTGAGCCGAACCGCCGACACGGGATACGGAAATACCCGGGTTGATGGCCGGACGGACGCCGGAGTTGAAAAGGTTCGCCTGCAGGAAGATCTGGCCGTCGGTGATGGAAATCACGTTTGTTGGAATGTAGGCACCTACGTCCCCTGCCTGGGTTTCAATGATTGGAAGAGCGGTCATTGAACCAGCGCCTTTCTCATCACTCAGCTTTGCTGCACGTTCGAGCAGACGGGAGTGAAGGTAAAAGACGTCCCCTGGGAAGGCTTCACGGCCCGGCGGGCGGCGAAGAAGGAGGGAAAGTTCACGGTAGGCGTTCGCCTGTTTAGTTAAGTCGTCATATACGATAAGCACATGCTTGCCGTTGTACATAAACTCTTCGCCCATGGATGCTCCGGCATACGGCGCCAGGTAAAGCATTGGTGCAGGCTCGGAAGCCCCGGCGTTTACGACAATCGTGTAATCAAGAGCGCCTTTCTGGCGGAACGTATCCACTACCTCTGCGACAGTCGAGTCTTTTTGACCGACAGCTACATAAATGCAGATAACGTCTTCGTCCTTCTGGTTCAAAATCGTATCGATCGCAACTGCCGTTTTACCGGTCTGGCGGTCGCCGATAATGAGCT
Source organism: Marinococcus tarijensis (assembly GCF_054971385.1). Lineage (NCBI taxonomy): Bacteria > Bacillati > Bacillota > Bacilli > Caryophanales > Bacillaceae > Marinococcus > Marinococcus tarijensis. The sequence continues at coordinate 47,111 of NZ_JBQOJA010000012.1, forward strand.
CACGCTGGCCGCGTCCGATAGGAATCATTGTGTCCACGGCTTTAATACCGGTCTGGAGCGGTTCGGATACCGACTGGCGGTCCATAATTCCCGGTGCTCCGCTTTCAATTGGACGGGATTTGGTCGTGTTTGTGGAGCCGAGCCCGTCTACAGGCTGGCCAAGAGCGTTAACTACACGTCCGAGCAGCTCTTCGCCGACCGGCACTTCCATGATGCGGCCGGTCCGTTTGACCTGGTCGCCTTCACGAATTTCTTCATAGGCACCGAGAATAATAATACCCACGTTGCCTTCTTCAAGATTCTGCGCCATACCCATGACGCCGTTTTCGAATTCCAGAAGTTCACCGGCCATCGCGTTGTCCAGGCCGTAGGCGCGGGCAATACCGTCCCCTACCTGAATGACGATGCCGACTTCTTTGGATTCTGTTTCCGCTTCAAACTGTTCAATCTGCTGTTTAATTAAAGAACTAATTTCATCGGGTTTGATACTCACCAGGATTCACCCCATTCATGATAAATTCGTTTGCGTTATATTACGCTGCAAGCGGTCAAGCTGACCTTGAATGCTTCCGTCAAAAATTGTATGTCCAATGTGCACCTTCATGCCGCCAATGAGCGAAGGATCCACTCTGTTTTCAATATAAAGCTCGCGCTTTCCGACCCGCTGGGCAAACTTGCGGGAGACTGCCTGCTTCTCTTCCTCCGTTAATGGCTTCACGGTATAAACGACCGCGTTGGCAATGCCGAGACGGTCGTTAATCAGCGCAATCACTTCCACTGCCACTTCATCAATCAGGTGAAGCCGCTTCCGGTCAAGCAGCACATTCAGCATTGAACGGCTGCGCTCACTCCAGGAACCAAATGTACTCGCAATGAAAGACTGCTTTCTTTCACGGCTGATGGACGGGTATCTGAAAACCTGAGCAATCTCCGGGTGAGCGTGAAATACTTCGAGCATCGCTTCCCATTCCTGCTTGGTTTCTTCAAGAGCCCCGTGCTCTTCTGCACTTTTTAAAAGCGCGCGGGCATAGCGTTTTGCCAGGGTTGGATTACTCATAAGCGACCGCCGCTTTCCTGTACGTATTCCTGAATCAGTTTTTCCTGTTCTTCTTCATTCAATTCTTTTTCAATAATTTTCGTTGCAATTAACACAGAAAGCTGGCCGACCTGGGCACGTAGTGCTTCCACTGCCTGCTCCCGCTCTCTCGTAATATCTGCGAGGGCATTGTCTTTCACACGGTTGGCTTCTTCGTGGGATTCCCGGATGATTTCCTTCGACTGCTCCTGAGCCGTTTTACGGGAGGTTTCAATGATGGACTGCGCTTCTTCACGCGCTTTCTCCATTTCCACCCGCTGCTCTTCTAAATATTTTTCCGCTTCCTGACGGTGATTTTCCGCTGTCTCTATTTCATTGGAAATGTGGTTTTCGCGTTTTTTCATTTGTTCCACAATTGGACCCCAGGCGAACCGGCGAAGCAAAAGCAGTAAAATGATAAACGTAAAAAGTGAGAAAAGCACATCTCCGAACGCAAATGTAGATGGCAAAAGATTTCACTCCTTTCTTAGATATACAAAAGGAATGGCGAAGCCAGTTCCCCCACTCCGCCATTTTGCTTCCCTTTCCAAAACGTATGTTTATTGGAAAAGCGTGATAAAACCAACAACGACTGCGATGATCGGAACTGCCTCAACAAGACCAATACCGATGAACATAAGTGTCTGCAATCTGCCGCCAAGCTCCGGCTGACGGGAAGTACCGTCGATCGCCCCTTTGATTACGATTGCGTTGCCAATACCTGCACCAATTGCTGCTAAACCTGCTGCGATTGCAGCTGCTAAAAGACCCATGTGCAAATCCTCCTTAAATTAGTTTAAAACTATATTGTTGTTTCGTTGTTTCTGCAGATGCTGCTGTGATTAATGATCCGTTTCCACTTTATGCGAAATGTAGACCATGGTCAGTACCAGGAAGATAAATGCCTGGATAAAACCAATGAACAGGCTGTATCCCTGCCAGGCAACCATTGGAATAATGCCAAGTGCTGTCCCGATAGGAAAAGCTGTCCCTACCGTCGCCAGAAGCGTAAGCAGTATCTCTTTGGCATACAGGTTGCCGAAAAGCCGTGCCCCGAGTGTCAATGTGTTGGTAAACTCTTCAAGAATGTTAATCGGAAAGAGAAATTTCTTTGGACGGAAGTAGTTCTTTCCGTACTCTTTCACTCCGCGGATCTTGATGCCGTAGAAGTGCGAAAGCACAATGACCATTACAGCCAGCGTCATCGTCACAACCGGATCAGCCGTCGGTGATTTCCACCAAAGCACGTGGGTTTCATCGTTAACCAGCATGAACGGAATCCCGAGCAGATTCGCTACCAGAATAAACAGGAAAATCGTAATTCCAAGTCCGAAGAAACGCTCCCCGGTTTTCCAGTCCATCGTGCTTCCAATCATATTGCGGACGAATTCAATCACCATTTCAAACACATTCTGCATGCCAGTCGGTCTCATTGAGAGAGTCCGCGCACTCACCAGCCCAATGATGAACACAATGACTGCTGCAATAGTCAGCATCATGACATTGGAAAGATTAATGTGGAAGCCGGGTATACCAAACAAATCATAGATATACGGCGATTCGTGCTCTATATTCAAGTCTCAGTCACCCCTTTACTATGTTAGTCGATTGTGCGCTGCAGCCAAAAACTACTTTCCTTTGCTGAAGTGAATGGATAAAGCGTAAAGCAGCAGATAAGGACTGAACAATCCAATCACCAGGTAAAGCAGACGGAATTGTTCCGGAAACCGGGCATAGAGCATAGCAATGACTACTCCTACTGCAAGCCTTGTGGCCATGCCAAACGGAAAAATCTTTTTTTCCGCGAGTACCGCCTTCTGGATTCGTTTTGTTTCCCGGTGGGCGTGCCAGATGTTAAAGGCTCCTCCGCACGCTCCTGTAAATAAGCTCACTGCTTCCTGCCGGAACGTTGGAATCAGTGCCGGAGCTATGTACAATACAAGCATTCCAGCCAATCCTATAAATAACGAGCGGAGATACAAGCCTGTATCATTCATGTGCGGGCCACCTTTTCCTCCGGAACAGACTGATTAGTCCGTTAATACACTACGAAATCCATTGAGAGAATTTTTATACAACTTTACGTAACAATAGTTGTCCCTTACATGTTTTAGGCAAAAAAAAAGAAACAATTGCGTGAATTTTGCCGTTTATGAAGGAAATCCAAATTTCTCCCATATGTAAACCTTATCATACGTTCTTCATTATCGTACAATAGCCGCCCCACGATGTCAATGCAAGAAAATTAATAAAACCCTTTATTGTCGCGTGTTTCAGGCATTTTTTATTTTGTGTCCATTAAGTGACATTTTCTTATTTTTAAGTCAAGAAAAAGTTGGGCAGCAAGCATGAACATTCAGCATTCACTCTATGCATAAACGTTATTTGAGTGCCCCGCTTCTTTATCAGGCTACGCCTTTACAAATCAAAGAGCTTTTCCGCGCATACAGGAAAAGCTCTCTCATCTATTATTTCGTGCCGAATAAACGGTCTCCTGCGTCCCCGAGACCCGGAACAATGTAGCCTTTGTCGTTTAACTTTTCATCCATCGAAGCCAGGTAAATGTCCACGTCCGGATGTGCTTCCTGAACGAGTGCCACTCCTTCAGGCGCTGCGATTAAACACATGAGCTTAATATTCTGGGCTCCGCGTTTTTTCAGGCTGTTCAATGCTTCAATAGCAGAACCTCCTGTCGCAAGCATCGGATCAATCACGATAAATTCCCGCTCTTCGACATCACTCGGAAGCTTCACATAATATTCCACCGGCTGCAGCGTTTCCGGATCCCGGTACAGCCCAACGTGACCTACCTTTGCCGCCGGAATCAATTTGATGATGCCGTCGGTCATGCCGAGTCCTGCGCGCAAAATCGGCACCACTCCAAGTTTTTTGCCTGCAAGCGTATAGGATTTGGCCGGCCCCACCGGAGTTTCTACCGTTACTTCCTGAAGCTGAAGGTTTCTTGTAATTTCAAACGCCATCAGGGTGGACACTTCATCGACAAGCTCCCGGAATTCCTTCGTTCCTGTTGAGACGTCCCGGATGAATGTAAGTTTATGTTGAATGAGCGGATGATCCAGTACATGTACATTTCCCATAAGTATAGTCGGCTCCTTTTTCCCCGGCGTCAGCCGGTGCTTATTAACCCATGTCCCTATCGAACATATTCTTTAGAAATTCTACCTAAAAAGCGTGATGGATTCAAGGTTATATAAAATGACAGAAATATGCCGCAACTTCTGCGTGCTGCTGAAAATAACAGCAGCGCCCGGATGCACTGCTGCGAACGTTTATTTTAAATTGTCTTCAATGTATTTCACCGTTTTGCGCAGCTCTTTCGGGCCCGGCCGGCCGAATGGATTTGTCTGGCGGTGCTGGTATAAAAATCTTCCTTCTTCGTCGATCAGAAAATATGCCGGCTCCCCATGGGCTCCGTGATCTTCATATGGCGCTTCCGAGCTGTGATAAAAGACGCCGTAATCGTCGAGTACCTTCAGTGCTTCGTCGACGAGCACCGGGAACGTGAGCCCGTATTCTTCGGTCATCGTACGCAGGTCCTCGGGATTATCGGTGGAGATGGCTGTAATATTTACATTATTATTTTCAAAAAAACTGCGGTGCTCTTCCCAGGCCTGCAGCTCTTCCTTACATACCGGACACCATGAGCCCCGGAAAAACACGAGCAGCTGCCATCCATTACCTATTTTTTCTTCGAATTTAAATTCTTCGCCGTTCACATCAGCAAGCGTGAACATCGGCGCTTTTTCATTTAGTGCAAAAACCATTTGAACCCCTCCTTTTCCCAATCTACATATACCCTAACACACTTGCATTCACCCCGGAAAAACAAAGGATTCTTCCAGAAATTATAAAGAAAAACAGCTGCCTCCTTTAAATAGGAGAACAGCTGTATCCATGCCCCGTTTTTTGGCCGGGGCCTGCCACCTTACAGATATTCGTAAATTGGGAAACGGCCCGTTAAAGCTTTCACGCGTTCAGCCGCTTCTTTTAATGCTTCCGCGTCTTCATGGTTTTTCAGCGTATAGGCAATGATGGCACCTATTTCCTTCATTTCTTCTTCGCCAAAGCCTCTGGACGTAACGGCTGCAGAGCCCAGACGGATACCGCTTGTAACGAATGGCTTTTCCGGGTCATACGGAATGGCGTTTTTGTTCGCTGTGAGGCCGACCTCGTCCAGCGCTTTTTCCGCTATTTTCCCTGTCAGCTCCAGGCTGCGCGTATCCATCAGCACGAGGTGGTTGTCGGTGCCACCCGAGACAACAGTAATCCCTTCACTCTGCAGCGAGTCGCTTAAGCTTCGGGCGTTTTTAACAACATTTTCGGAATACGTGACGAAATCCTTCTGCAGTGCTTCGCCGAAGGCAACGGCTTTCGCTGCAATCACGTGCATAAGCGGTCCACCCTGAAGACCCGGGAATACTGCTTTATCAATCTTTTTGCCGAATTCTTCCTTACAAAGCACGAGTCCTCCACGTGGTCCGCGCAGCGTTTTGTGAGTTGTTGTCGTAACAAAATGCGAATGAGGCACCGGGTTTTGGTGCACCCCTGCTGCTACCAGTCCGGCAATGTGTGCCATATCAACCATTAAGTACGCATCTACCTCATCGGCAATTTCGCGGAATTTTTTAAAGTCAATTTCACGCGGATATGCACTTGCGCCGGCAACGATTAACTTCGGCTGCGTTTCTTTTGCCACGCGAAGCACTTCATCGTAATCGATCATCTGGTCTTCTTTAGTCACACCGTATTCCACGAAGTTGTACTGCACACCGCTGAAGTTGACAGGGCTTCCGTGGGTTAAGTGGCCGCCGTGGGAAAGATTCATGCCAAGCACTGTGTCGCCGTGATTTAAAATCGTATAGTAAACAGCCATATTTGCCTGTGCGCCGGAGTGAGGCTGCACGTTCGCGTATTCTGCCGAAAACAGTTCCTTCGCCCGGTCAATCGCGAGCTGTTCGACCGTGTCCACGTGCTCACATCCGCCGTAATAGCGGCGGTTCGGGTAGCCTTCCGCATATTTGTTGGTAAGCACGGACCCTTGCGCTTCCATTACTGCACGGCTCGTGAAATTTTCCGAAGCGATCAGCTCAATCTTATCGCGCTGGCGCCCCAGCTCCTTCTGCATTGCCTCAAATATGGCCGGGTCCTGCGTTTGTACACTTTCTGCATTTACCTTAGTTTCCATCTGTAAATCTCCCTTCCCTTTCGGTGCAATAGCGAACGATTATCTTTTCCGTTAATATTTCGTTCGTTATTTTTCTCTCCGTGTTACTATGTTTTTCATTGTAACACGTATTTTTTACGAAATTCCGTACCTTTCGAAATTTTTTCGGATTTCTTTATTTTCTGCCGGCATGGGAAGAAAAAAGAACCGCGGCATGCGATTCTTTTCCAGGCCTCTTTCCGTACAGCGGCGGCTATTCGTAGCGGGCACGCTCACCGCCGATCAGCTTCGGCCGTGTTTTTGCCATCGTTACATAGGCAGAACCAATCTGCTTCTGCGGGCCGCGCACCGGAACTGCCACCGGCTTCAAGTGCATACCGATCAGGGTGGAGCCGATATCAATGCCTGCATCTGCTTTTACCGCTTCTATGACGACCGGCTCACTCATGTGTTTATATGCATACGAGCTCATCGAACCGCCTGCCCTTGGGTGAGGCACCACACTTACTGCTTCGAGGCCGTAGGCTTCCGCCGTTTCCCTTTCCACCGTGAGCGCCCGGTTAATATGCTCACAGCCCTGAAATGCAAGGTGCACGCCGGATTCTTCCCGGAACTCCTGAAAGACGTCAAACAGCGCTTCGGCTACTTCCTCAGAGCCTGCCTTACCGATATGCTCCCCGAGCACTTCACTTGTGCTCGTGCCAATCACAAGCACCTGGCCGCTGCGGAGCGACGCCTGTTCTTTTAATGAAGCTAACAATTCACGTAAAGGGTGCTGCCATTCTGCTTTGTTCACCATGACAACTCATCCTTTCTTCGTTCCTTATTGTTCAATAGCTGCTACTTTTTGAATGCGGTCGGCGTGCCGGCCACCTTCATGTTCCGTGCTGATCCATGCTTTGACAATTTCACCGGCGAGGCCGGAACCAACAACTCTCGCGCCCATAGCCAGTACATTGCTGTCGTTATGCGCCCGGGTCATCTTCGCACTGAATACATCATGGACAAGCGCGCAGCGGATGCCGTTAACTTTATTCGCAGCAATCGACATGCCGATGCCTGTGCCGCAGACAAGAATCCCGCGGTCCACTTCGCCGGCCATTACTTTTTCAGCCACCGGCACCGCGTAGTCCGGATAGTCCACAGAATCACTGCAGTCACAGCCCAGGTCTTCGTATTCCACTCCTGCTTCGTCCAGTACAGCTTTGATTTCCTCTTTTAATTCATATCCGCCGTGATCGGCACCCAATGCTACTTTCATGTCAAACCTCTCCTCCGTTTGATTGTACTGTTTTCAGTTTCTCACGTATCCATCAGCCTGTAAATCTCCAGGCTCAGTCCAGCGATTTTTCTTTCCTATACCGCTCCCATGCTGCCTGAAGCGCTTCTTCCATTTCCTCGGCCGTTTCATGATACACCTTCCGGCCTCCACCGATAGGGTCTCCAATATCCTTATCCCCATCGCTTTGGGCATATTCCTTTAAGAGTACAGTTTTCGTTTCCGCAGCCGGAAACATCCGCTGCATAATATCTTTATGCCCCTGGGTCATTGCAAAGATAACGTCCGCCCAGTCGATTAATTCCTTCGTGAGCGGCTGGGATTCATGATCCATCTCCACCTGTCTTTCATCCATCGCCCGGACGGCTTCTGCTGCTGCCGGCTCTCCATTTGTAGCCATCACCCCGGCTGAAGCCACCTCCACCTCCGGATAGTGATGCTTCATCAGTGCAGCGGCCATCGGACTCCGGCACGTGTTCCCTGTACAAATAAACAATACATGATAACTCATCGTCATCGACTCCTTGCAGAAGTTTTCATTACTCTGAAGATGATGCCTTTTCCAGACGGTTCATGAGTGCGGTCCCTATCCCTTCTTCTGAAAAAACTTCACAGAACGCAGCGTCCACCTCCATTGTATCTAATTCGCGAAGAACAGCGTACAATTTTGCTGCCGTTTCTTCTGGCGCCCGGCGCGAGCCTAAACTAAGAAAGACGTCCGCCTGCCTCCACGCTGATTTGTTCTCTTCCACGGCAAGCACCGCTACCTTCTTTCCGTCCTCCTGGCAGGCCCAGAGCTTTTTCTGCCATGCTTCCTCCCGTCCTTTCATTAAATAGAGGGAGGTTACCGGCGAATAGTGACGGTATTTCATCCCCGGTGCTGCAGGTGCTTCCTCTGAAGAAGCACCTTTCGAGTAGCGGACGGTGTCCGGGCCGAGTACCTGCTCAATCTGCTCTTTAGTAACTCCTCCCGGACGCAGAATCCAGCAGACTTCTGCCGTACAGTCCACGACGGTGGACTCCACTCCGTATCCACACGGGCCGCCATCGATCACCGCGTCAATTTTCCCATGCAGGTCGCTGTAGACGTGCTCCGCCGTGGTCGGGCTCGGGGAGCCGGACCGGTTGGCACTCGGGGCTGCGACTGGTACACCGGCCTGCTTCAGCACTGCCCTCGCGACCTCATGCTCCGGAATCCGGACAGCCACTGTGGACAGCCCCGCCGTTACAAGGGGCGACAGAGGAGTTTCTTCTGTAAGCGGGAATATGAGCGTCAACGGGCCCGGCCAGAACGCATCCATAAGCTTTTCCATGCTCTCTGTCCAGGTAACTCCGAGCGCAGTGAGCTGGGCACGGTCAGCAATATGGGCAATCAGCGGATTGTCGGGCGGACGGTTTTTAGCTTCAAAAATCGCCCGGACAGCATCCGTGGATAACGCGTTTGCCCCCAGACCGTAAACGGTTTCTGTCGGGAGCGCCACTGTTTTGCCCTGCGTTATCCACAGCCCCATTTCCTTTAGTACAGAGTTCTTCGCAGAGGCTTCATTTATTTTATCCACATTTTTTATAACCGTCTGTTTATAACTCATTCGGCCTTCGTTCCTTCCAAAAATTTAAAATGCCTTAACAACAGGGTTTATTTTACATTAATTTAGGTTTTTCACACTATTCACAGAGGCTCATTTTCTGTGGATAACTTTAATTTCCGCTGTTAATTCAGTCTTCGAATTTACATTATTTACGAAAATTTAATGTTTTCCACATATATGGAGGTGTTTGTATTTTGTTATCCACAAATCGTGGATAACTTTTTCACTTATTCACAACTGTAACGATTCGGTCGTTCCCATTCAAGTCCTTTATTACCTGGATTCTTTTTCCCGGAAACACCTTTTCCGCTGCTTCCATCACGACTTTCGCCTGCTGCCAGCCGATTTCAAAGGCAAGGAATCCTCCCGGGGCCAGAACTTCGGCAGCACATTTGATAATTTCTTCATAGCTGTGGATGCCTTCCCTTCCTTTACCAATCAAAGCAACCGCAGGCTCCCGGTCCCGGACGAGCGGATCGAGCTGCTCCCATTCCTCTTTTGGAATATAGGGAGGATTGGATACAATAACGTCCGCCTGCTCCCTCCGGGACGCCATGCCTTCAAGAAACGATTCCTGATGAAAGGTGACCGGCGCCTGCAGCCGTTCTGCGTTTCGTTTAGCCGTCTCCAGTGCCCGGCTGTCAATATCCACAGCCTGCACCTGCGCCGATACAAGCTCCAGCGCGAGCGTAACTGCGATAATGCCGCTGCCGGTGCCAACGTCGACGATTTTCGGGGATTTCAGCTCCTTGTTTTTTTGCACCCAGTCGATCACGTGCCAGACGAGCTCCTCGGTTTCCATCCGGGGAATCAGCACGTCCGGATTGACGTAAAACTCGCGGTCGTAAAAAAAGCTGCTGCCGGTTAAATGCTGCACCGGTGTCCCGGCTGCGTGAAGACGCACGTCCTGCTGAAAATGCTCCCACGTCTCTAACGCTATCTTCTCTCTCGCAGCAGACAGCAGCTGGGAACGGGAAAGCTGCATATGATGCTCCAGAAGCCAGTCGGCTGCCGTTTCTTCTCTTCCGTGCTCACTCAAAAAAGAAGAAGCCCATCTCCGGGCTTCAAATACAAATAGTTCTTCTTTCATTACGCTTCGCCTGCTTTTTCCATCAGCTCGGCCTGTTCTTCCATTACGAGCGGTTCGATAATCTGATCAAGCTCTCCCTGAAGAATCTGGTCCAGCTTTTGCAGCGTCAGGCCAATACGGTGATCAGTTACGCGTGTCTGCGGAAAATTGTACGTCCGGATCCGCTCGGAACGGTCTCCGGTTCCTACTGCTGATTTCCGGTTTTCATCATACTCCGCCTGGGCTTCCTGCTGGAATTTGTCATACACCCGGGCACGAAGAATCGTCATTGCTTTTTCCTTGTTTTTAATCTGGGATTTTCCGTCCTGACAGGAAGCAACAATGCCTGTCGGCACGTGGGTCAGACGCACCGCCGACATGGTCGTGTTTACACTCTGACCACCGGGACCGCTTGCTGCGAACGTATCGACGCGGATATCCTTATCGTGAATGTCCACTTCCACTTCCTCGGCTTCCGGAAGAACAGCCACTGTAGCTGTGGATGTGTGCACGCGTCCGCCCGATTCCGTGCTTGGCACCCGCTGAACCCGGTGGGCTCCGTTTTCATATTTCATTTTCGAATATGCCGAATCCCCGTTAATCATAAAAATGATTTCCCGGTAGCCGCCGAGGTCACTTGGGGTCGATTCCACGACTTCTGCTTTCCATCCCTGCTTCTCCGCATAGCGGGAGTACATTTTGTACAAATCAGCGGCAAACAGCGCCGCTTCTTCCCCGCCGGCGGCTCCGCGTATTTCAATAATGACGTTTTTGTCATCATTTGGATCCTTCGGAAGAAGGAGCCTCCGGAGCTCTTCCTCCTGGTTTTCGATACGCTCGCTCAGTTCTTCAACTTCCGATTTTACCATGTCTTTCATTTCCGCATCGAGCTCGTCTTCAAGCATCGATTTCGCTTCATCAAGCTGCTGCCGGGCTTCTTTATATTCCCGGTAAACCTCCACCGTCCGCTGCATCTGTGCCTGTTCTTTGGACAGCTCCTTGATTTTATTCGGATCGTTTGCGATTTCCGGGTCGCTCAGCTGTTCGTTTAAATATTCATAACGGTCTTCTACCGTCTGCAGTCGCTCTAACACACCGTTCACCTCTATTTTTTAAATTTTATCCGGGTGGAATGTATTTCGTTACGTTTTACACGCTTCTCATTCTCCTTTACAGTATACTAATTATAATACAGGGGCATAGGGGCGTCAAAATACCACCGTGTCCAGAAATTTCGTTTGATCAGTACGGGAGCGGGGAAACCGCCCTGTAAGTGTCTATTGTTTAAGCAGAAGGGGGAAAAACAATGAAATACGTTATTATCGGCGGAGACGCCGCCGGCATGAGTGCAGCTATGCAGATCTACCGGCAGGATGAGAACGCAGAAATTACTACACTCGAAGCGGGAGAAATATATTCCTACGCCCAGTGCGGCCTTCCTTACATACTCGGGGGCGAAGTCGAAGACAGCGAGAGTTTAATCGCCCGCGACGTCGATACGTTCCGGGAAAAGTACGGCATCGATGCCCGGGTAAACCACGAGGTAACCGGGGCCGATGCGGATACAAAAGAAGTGACGGGTGTACATACCGGCACCGGCAAACCGTTTCAGATTACGTATGACAAGCTGCTGATTGCTTCCGGCGGGCGACCGCTCCTGCCAGACTGGCCGGGACGGGAGCTTAAAGGCGTTCATACGCTGAAAACGATTCCGGATGCCGAAACGATCAAAGCAGATCTTACGCATGTAAACCACGTCACTGTCGTCGGAGGCGGCTATATCGGCCTTGAGGTGGCGGAAAACTGTATTCACGCCGGCAAGAAAGTAACGCTTCTGCAGCGCGGTGATCAGCTGGCCGGCATATTCGATGCGGACATGGCAGCATATATCGCTGAGGAAGCGGAGGCGAACGGCATTGAGCTGCTGCTTGAGGAAAACATTCAGCATTTGGCGGGCAAAGGCCGGGTCGAAGCCGTTCATACCGACCGTCGTGTGATCGACACCGATGCGGTAATCGCAGGCGTCGGCCTGCGCCCGAATACGGAAATGGTGTCCAAATGCGGCCTGTTCCGCCATGCTAACGGAGCCCTCCAGGTGAACCGCTATATGGAAACTAACATCTCTGATATATATGCCGCCGGCGACTGCGCTACCCAGTTTCACCGCATCAAGGAGATCGATGATTATCTTCCGCTCGGAACCCATGCCAACAAGCAGGGGCGCGTCGCCGGCATGAACATGGCTGGAAGCGTAAAATCATTCAAAGGAGTAACCGGCACCTCCATTCTCCGCTTTTTCAGCCTGACGCTTGGGAAAACCGGCATCTCCGACGCTGAGGCTGCTGACATGCGCTTTCCCCACCGCAGTGAGATGCTTACTACCTCGAGCCATGCCGGCTATTTCCCGGGAAATAGCAAGCTTCATATCAAAGTCACGTACTGCCCGGACACCGGCATTATCCTCGGCGGCCAGCTTATCGGTGGTGAAGGCACAGACAAACGGCTCGACGTTCTGGCCACCGCCCTCTTCCACCGTATGACGGTAAGTGATTTTGAGGATCTGGACCTGAGCTACGCGCCGCCGTACAATAAAGTGTGGGATCCGCTCCAGCAGGTGATCAGGCGGGCGAAATAACAGTCTTCCTGTACAGGTAAAGCCAGCCGGCACTGCTCCGGCTGGCTTGTTTTTTGTTTACAGGGCAATAGGCGGGTTCGCATGACATTTCCGGCATACCGGATAATAGGAATCATTGCCGCCGATATGGATCTGATCGCCCGTATAAATCGGCCGGCCCTCCCCGTCGAGTCTTAAATTCATGACTGCTTTTTTATGACAGAACCAGCAGATGGTCTTCATTTCCTCAATTTTGTCCGCGTAGAGCAGCAGGTGCTTGCTGCCTTCAAACAATTCATTCTGAAAATCGTTCTTCAGCCCGAAGCTCATCACCGGAATATCAAGGTTATCCACAATTTCCGCCAGCTGAATGATGTGCTCCTGGGACAGAAACTGCGCCTCATCCACGAGGATGCAGAACGGACGCTCTTCTTCCTGACGGACGATATCGTAAATGTTTGTGTCTTCAAACACTGGTACAGCCTCACGCTCCACACCGATTCTGCTTGCTACATATCCGACGCCGCGCCGGTCATCAAGTCCCGATGTGAAGATGAGCACCGGCTTGTTCTGCTCTTCATAGTTATGGGCCACCTTTAAAATTTCGATGGACTTGCCGCTGTTCATTGTTCCGTATTTAAAAAATAACTGCGCCATATTTTTCTCCCCTGCTTATCGGTTTCGGTTCTTGCTCGTGATATAAAAAAGACGGAAGCCGCAGCTTCCGCCTTTAACCAACCATTGTGCTTAGCGGTTGTATTTTCTTTTGAACTTGTCCACACGGCCGCCGGCAGTGTTCTGTTTCTGCTTGCCGGTGTAGAACGGGTGGGAGTCGGAGCTTACCTCAATTTTGATTACTGGGTACGTGTTTCCGTCTTCCCATTCGATAGTTTCAGACGAGCTTTCTGTCGAACCGCTCAAAAACTTGAATCCCGTACTTGTATCCATAAATACAACTTTATGATATTCCGGATGCACTTGTTGTTTCATAGCTGGTCACTTCCTTTCGATTCTTCTCTTTTTCACACATAACGAGATTATAACAACTTCCCCGGAATTTATCAATCGTTCATTTCGTTTATTTCCTTCCGGTCGTTACTTTTCCCTGCTTATCTTTCTGAAGCTCCTCGAAAAATTCTTCGTTCGTTTTGGTCTGCTTAATGCGCCGGATAAAGTGATCCACAAAATCCGGGGAATCGTTCATCGTCTTGCGGATCGCCCATAAATTATCCAGATGCTCCTTGGAAACGAGCAGCTCTTCTTTCCGGGTGCTCGAGCGGCGGATATCGATCGATGGGAAAATGCGGCGCTCGGCCAGACGGCGGTCGAGGTGGAGCTCCATGTTTCCTGTTCCTTTAAATTCCTCATAAATCACATCATCCATCCGAGATCCTGTTTCTACAAGAGCCGTCGCCAGGATGGTCAGACTTCCGCCTTCTTCAATATTACGGGCTGCCCCGAAGAAGCGCTTCGGGCGGTGAAGGGCTGCTGGGTCAATACCACCGGAAAGCGTCCGGCCGCTTGGCGGCAGCACCAGATTGTACGCCCGCGCAAGACGGGTAATGCTGTCGAGCAGAATGACGACATCTTTTTTGTGCTCTACGAGCCGCATCGCCCGTTCAAGAACAAGCTCAGAAACTTTAATATGGTTTTCGGGAACCTCATCAAATGTAGAGCTGGCCACGTCTCCGTCTACAGAACGCTCGATGTCTGTAACCTCTTCCGGGCGTTCATCCACAAGCAGTACAATCAGCTCAGTTTCCGGATGGTTTTCCGTAATGCTGTTGGCGACTTCTTTCAACAGCGACGTCTTTCCGGCTTTTGGTGGAGCCACAATGAGTCCGCGCTGGCCGAAGCCTACCGGGGTGATCAGGTCGATAATCCGTGAAGAGGCGCGATTGGGATGAGTTTCCATCTGCATGCGCTCGTCCGGATACAGCGGTGTCAAGGCCGGAAAATGCGGGCGCTCCTTCGAAGAGTCCGGGTCCTCACCGTTAACTGCTTCCACCTGCAGCAGGCCGTGGTACCGCTCCGAATCCTTCGGCGGACGTACCTTTCCGGAAACCTTATCCCCATTTCTCAAGTCAAAACGGCGGATCTGCGAGGCAGAGATATAAATATCCTCCGTGCTCGGCAGATAGTTAATCGGGCGCAGAAAACCGTAGCCTTCTGTCTGGATAATTTCAAGCACGCCTTCCATAAACATCAGCCCGTCTTTTTCCGCCTGTCCTTTTAAGATTGCAAAGACAAGTTCCCGTTTGTTTAATTTGCTGTAATACGATACCTTGTATTCTTTGGCGAGCCGGTACAATTCTTTCAGCGTCATTGTTTCGAGCTCTGCGATGTTGACTGCCAATGCGGTCACCACTTTCTTTTTCTATTATGAATGTAAAAAAATAATCATATATATTAGTTCCGTCAACGTGAAGAAACACTTACACTTTGTGAATGTAAGCTGCCTTTTTTATTTCCGTTATGGCTTTCCAGCAAAAAGTGTTGGGATAATTGGAAGATAAGAAAAGGAACGGATGCCCTGCATAAAGGAGAGGAGAACTGTTGAATGGCAGTAAACGTTTTACGAATACGGATTGTACTTCATTATTTTAACTTTGAACGCCTCTGTCTGCAAGTGAAATTATCAGCCTGGAACGCCTGCAGCATAAAATGAGAAAAGGACAGGTGCCCCTGCCCTCTGCCCGTTCTATTCGTCTCTGATCACAAAGTCCGGCTTTTTCTGCACGTTATGCTTGCCGTCAACAAAACGGACCGTTCCTGATTTCGCCCTCATGACAAGGGACTGGGTCGTAGCTTTGGAGCTTTTAAAATTCACGCCCTTCAGCAGCTCCCCCTCTGTTACGCCGGTAGCGGCAAAGATGCAGTCCTCCCCGCCGACCAGATCTGACATCAGAAGCGGCCGGTTGACGTCGTCAATACCCATTTCTGTGCACCGGGCCAGTTCATCGTCGTTCTGCGGAAGAAGCTTGCCCTGCATTTCCCCGCCCAGACATTTGAGTCCGACCGCAGCAATAACGCCCTCCGGAGCTCCCCCGGAGCCGAGCAGTATATCCACACCTGTTTCATCAAATGCGGTATTAATCGCACCGGCCACATCCCCGGCAGGAATCAGCTTGATACGGGCACCGGTGTCGCGGACGTCCTGAATCAGTTTAGCGTGGCGCTCTCTGTCCAAAATAGTGACAACAACGTCTTCGATATCCTTGCCTTTTGCCTTTGCTACGGCGTGCAGGTTGTCTGCGACCGGCGCATCGATATCAATTGTCCCGATCGCTTCAGGTCCTACCGCAATTTTATCCATATACATATCCGGAGCATGGAGAAGCCTTCCATGGTCAGCAATGGCAAGCACCGCGAGAGCGTTCCAGGAGCCGCTGGCAACGATTTCTGTCCCTTCAAGCGGATCTACTGCCACATCGACTCTCGGGCCGAATCCGGTCCCGAGCTTTTCCCCAATGTAGAGCATAGGGGCTTCATCCATTTCCCCTTCGCCAATGACCACGGTCCCTTTCATCGGGATCGTGTCAAACACATCGCGCATTGCGCTTGTAGCAGCATCGTCGGCCTCATCCTTTTTCCCTCGGCCCATCCAGCGTGCAGACGATAACGCCGCTGCTTCGGTCACCCGTACTAACTCCATCGATAGACTTCTTTCCATTGTTATACTCCCCCAAGCTTACGAATTTTGAATTTCCTGCATTTCCTGTCCGCTGATAGTCTCCAAACGAATATCAGCGCCCAAATAACGCAATTTATGCTCGATTTTTTCATAGCCCCGGGCCACATGCTCAAACCCGGTAATAACGGTACGGCCTTCAGCCATCAGCCCGGCTACAATCAGGGCAGCTCCGGCTCTCAGGTCGCTTGCTGCCACCTGTGCCCCCTGAAGCTGCGCCGGCCCCCGCACAATCGCAGTGCCTTCACCGGTAGTCACGTCCGCTCCCATGCGCGACAGTTCATCCACGTGCTTGAACCGGGACGGATAGATGGTGTCGTGAACAATCGTTTTTCCTTCAGCTCTTGTCATAAGCGCCGTGAACGGCTGCTGCAGATCGGTAGGGAATCCGGGGTAAACGAGGGTTTTTAACTGCACAGCCTGCAGCCGTTCCGCTCCCGTGATCCGGACCGAATTGTCATACCATTCAACACCTGTTCCTGTTTCACGGAGCTTGGCCGTTAACGCTTCGAGGTGATCCGGAATGACGTTATCGATCACTACTTCACTCCCCATAGCCGCACCGGCAATCATATAGGTACCCGCCTCGATCCGATCAGGGATAATTGAATGAGTGCATCCATTCAGTTCTTCTACACCATCAATCCGTATAACATTTGTTCCTGCGCCTTTAATATTTGCCCCCATATTTGTCAAAAGCGTGGCTACGTCGATAATTTCGGGTTCCTTCGCGGCGTTTTCGATGACTGTCCGGCCCTTGGCCATGACTGCCGCCATCATTATGTTAATCGTTGCCCCGACGCTCACCACATCCAGGTAAATACGGGCGCCTTTCAGCTCTTTGGCGTGAATATGGAGCAAGCCGTGTTCATTTTCAACCGTGGCACCGAGAGCTTCGAAGCCTTTGATGTGCTGATCAATCGGCCGAGGTCCGAGATAGCAGCCGCCCGGCATGCCGATCACTGCCTTTTTAAACCGGCCGAGCATCGCTCCCATCAGATAGTAGGAGGCACGCAGCTTCTTTACTTTGCCATTTGGCATCGACAGCGGACGAACATTCTTCGCATTAATTTTCATCCGGTGATTTTCCGTTTTTACATTCGCTCCCACATCCTGCAAAATTTCAGCCAGCGTGTCGATATCGTGAATGTCGGGAAGGTTCTCAAGCGTTACGTGACCATTTGCCATCAGCGCTGCGGGCACAAGCGCCACTGCACTGTTTTTCGCTCCGCTGACCGACACCTGTCCTTCAAGGGGCCTGCCGCCTTCAATAATCATTTTCTGCATGCAATCATCCTCTATAGTCATTATTCAGCATTCCCGGCCAATCTGTATGGACGGCATGTAAAAGCTGAAGCCCGGACCCGGGCGGGGACTGTCCTTTTTATACTATTTGTGTCCTACTAATCGTTAAAAGTGTTTTCTTTTTTCAGCATAGATGTTTTTCCACTTATTAGCAAGAGAATTTGGCTGAATTTTCATACAAAAAAGCTTCTGCAGAAACCCTGCAGAAGCCTGTGCTGTTTTATTTTACTGCTTACGGTTTTCCCAGTCGCTCAGGAATTTTTCGATTCCCTGATCTGTCAGCGGATGCTTCAGAAGGCCGGGAACGACCTTAAACGGAATGGTCGCGATATGGGCACCGCGGGCCGCTGCTTCTGCCACATGCGTGGAATGGCGCACGGATGCAGCAATAATTTGCGTTTCAATGCCGTGAACGTTAAAGATCTCGGAAATTTCACTGATCAGGTCCAGGCCGTTGTGGCCGATATCGTCCAGGCGCCCAAGGAATGGGGAAACGTATGTCGCTCCTGCCCTTGCCGCAATTAACGCCTGCACGGAAGAAAAGACGAGCGTGACATTTGTCTGAATGTTTTCTTCTGTAAAGACCTTTACGGCCTTCATGCCTTCCAGTGTCATTGGAACTTTAACCGTAATATTCGGAGCGATTTTTGCGAGCTCCCGGCCTTCCGTAATCATGCCTTCTGCTTCCGTCGAAATGACTTCGGCACTGACGGAACCGTCCACGATAGCCGTAATCTCTTTTAACCGTTCATGAAAGTCTACGCCTTCTTTGGCGACAAGACTCGGATTTGTGGTGACGCCGGCGAGAATTCCGAGGTCATTCGCCTCTCTGATTTCATCGACATTCGCTGTATCTACAAAAAACTTCATGCGTTTACCCTCCTATTATTTAGTACTCTTTATCCAGTTCAAGCAAACGCTTGCAAATCATTTTACTATGGGAAGAAGAAAGTAAGGCGGAGAAAGAGGCGGCCCGTTGCCGGGCCCCTTTTCTTCGCTTCATGCTCATTGATTATGCCCGGTTGGAAGAACCAAATTCCTGCATTTTGAACTTCACTGTTTCTTTGACGGCATCGCGCGCCGGACCGAGGTATTTACGAGGATCATACTGGTTCGGCTGCTCTGCCAGTACTTCCCGTACTTTCGCCGCAGAAGACATCTGGCTTTCCGTGTTTACGTTCACCTTTGCGTGACCGTAGCGGATCGCTTTTTTCACATCTTCTGTCGGAATGCCTGTACCACCGTGCAGAACGAATGGAACGTCCACGAGCTGCTGGATTTCTTCCATACGGGTAAAGCTGAGGTTCGGCTCGCCTTTGTATGGACCGTGTACAGAACCAAGCGCTGCTGCGAAGCAGTCAACACCAGTCTGCTCTACAAGCTCTTTACATTCTGCAGGAATAGCGTAAGCTTCTTCCGCTTCAGAAACGACCAGGTCGTCTTCCTGTCCGCCTACACGGCCGAGCTCGGCTTCTACAGATACGCCGATCGCGTGTGCAGCGTCTACAACGCGCTTAGTCATTTCAATGTTGTATTCGAGCGGATGGTGGGAGCCGTCGATCATTACAGAAGTAAATCCTGCTTTCATTGCCTTCATGCAGTTTTCAAAGCTCGAACCGTGGTCGAGGTGAATGGCTACAGGTACTGTTACGTTGTATTCTTTCATCAACGCTTTTACCAGCGTAACTACTGTTTCGAAGCCGCCCATGTAGCGGGCCGCGCCTTCAGAAACACCGCAGATTACTGGGGATTTTTCTTCTTCAGCCGCCTGAAGAATGGCCTGGGTGAATTCCATGTTGTTCAAGTTGAACTGTCCTACGGCATACTGATTTTTTTGTGCTGTTTTCAGCATTTCCGTCATTGATACCAATGGCATAAAAAATATCCTCCCTCTTCGTTTCAAGCAAAATGTTTGAGCAGCTTCCATACATAGTAAATATATTTAAGCGCACGAAAGCATCTGCAGCTTTCATTCAGGCTGCATCGGGTAGTGGGTATTAAAGCGTAATGATGATATGATCAGGGTGTCTTCACTGTCAGATACTTCCGCTTGAAAACAAACCGACTATGCTATGTAGATCTTACTCAAATTCTTTTTTCATTATAGCATATCGAGGCCAGTTGTCACCCTTCTTGCGAAAGTTTGCCGATGACGCTCTTTAAGTTTTCAATGTCAAACGGCTTGGTGATATAGTAATCCGCTCCGTTCTGCCTGGCCGCTTCCACCTGTTCCTTCTCGCCAAAGGCAGTCATTATAATCACGTAGGCGTCTTCGAGGCGGGAGGCGCTTTGAAGCTCTTTAAGCAGCGTGAGCCCGTCGATCCCCGGGAGTTTCATATCGATGATAAAGATTTCCGGCGTCCATTCTTCCACCATATGTAAAGCAAGCTCGCCGTTATGTGCTTCTTTGACGGTGTATCCCTCTTCTTCGAGTACCTCTTTTAAGAGAAGCCGGATTCCCATTTGATCATCTACAATTAACACCCCTTCCATTGCATGAATTCCTCCTTCTCTACTTTCTTCTCCCTGCAGTATATATTACTATGAGATTTATGACCACGTGTGTTTCATCCACCCATTAATTTCAAAGCAGAAAAGAGGATTTTCATGAAAATTTTTTCCACCCAGCTTCAGGGTAAATTTCAAAGCATCATGGATCAGGAGGAAGAGTTTGAAGACGCAGCCCGCCTGGCTGTCCAAGCTGTCAGAGGACTCGGCAGGCTATGGGTCGCGGGATCTCCGTCCGCTCATTCCATTGCCCTGGCGCTTGCCGCTCAACCGGACGCCCCGGAAGGAACAACGGCCATTATACCTTCTCCCGATACCGAAGCCCTGGCCGAGGTCGACCGTTTGCTTTTAATCATTCATCCCGACGAACGCGAGGAGATGCTTTCGTTTATCCAGACGTGCCAAAACAGCGAAACACCTTTAATTATTTACACACAGGACGACGCCCGGCTCAATGAACTGCTCGGGCCGTTAAACTGCCATATTTCAGCACCATCGGCCGACCCGGTCATTCCGGATGAAAAGGGCGGGCGCTACGGGGATCCATTTGCTTTGTCAGCCTTGTTCGCTGGTCAGCTTTTATATTTATATATTAAAGAATTATCAGATGAACTCGAATAAAACAGGAGTATTCTGCACAAAGAAGCCTGGATGGTCTATGCCATCCAGGCTTACTTTCATTTATTCCCCTGCGGAGTAACGGATAAATTCGCGGAACAAAGGCTGCGGGCGGGTCGGACGGGAAACAAATTCCGGGTGAAACTGCGAAGCAACAAAGTAAGGATGGTCTGCTACTTCAATAATTTCTGCCAGACGTCCGTCCGGACTCGTACCACTGAAGATAAATCCGTTGTTTTCGAGCTGCTCTCTGTAGGCATTGCTGAATTCATAGCGGTGGCGGTGACGCTCGTAGACGATCTCCGCCTCATCATAGGCTTCCTTGGCCCGGGAGCCTTCTTTTAGCTTACAAGGGTAAAGACCGAGCCGGAGCGTGCCGCCAAGATCTTCTACATCCTTCTGCTCCGGAAGCAGGTCGATCACAGCGTTTTTGGCGTCGGGATGAAATTCTGCCGAACCTGCATCCTCTATGCCTGCCACGTTTCTCGCAAATTCCACGCTTGCAAGCTGCATGCCAAGACAAATGCCGAGAAACGGAATTTTCTGTTCACGGGCATAGGTGATCGCTTCAATCTTGCCCTGGATGCCCCGGTCGCCGAAGCCTCCGGGCACAAGAATGCCATCGGCATCCTTCAGGCGCTCTGCCACATTATTTTTATCCAGATCCTCCGACTGCACCCAGTCGATTTCAATGTCTGCATCAAAGTGGTAGCCGGCGTGCTTCAGCGACTCCGCCACTGAAAGATACGCATCCGGAAGCGCTACATATTTTCCCACCAGGGCAATACGTACCGTTTTGCTTAAGTTTTTCACCCGGTCGACGAGCGCTGTCCATTCCGTCATTTCTGCCGGCGGCGCTGTCAGCTTCAGGTGATCGCAGACAATCTGATCCATATGCTGGCGCTGCAGTTCAAGCGGGATCTGGTACAACACTTCTGCATCCCCTGCTTCAATGACCGATTCTGAAGGCACGTCGCAGAACGATGCGATTTTTTCCTTCATGTTTTCCGGTACCGGCTTTTCGGTCCGGAGTACAATGACGTTCGGCTGGATACCGATGCCTCGCAGCTCTTTAACGCTGTGCTGCGTCGGTTTGGACTTCATTTCTCCTGCTGCGGATAAGTATGGAATTAACGTACAGTGCACGTACATTACGTTGTCGCGTCCGACATCGCTTTTGATCTGACGAATGGCTTCAAGAAACGGCAGGCTTTCAATATCGCCGACCGTACCGCCGATTTCTGTAATTACTACATCGGCTCCTGTTTCTCTTCCTGCCCGGTACACCCGTTCCTTGATTTCATTTGTGACGTGCGGAATAACCTGTACGGTGCCGCCGAGATAGTCGCCGCGCCGTTCTTTGCGAATAACGGACGAGTATACTTTTCCGGTCGTGACATTGCTGTTTTTGCTGAGGTTGATATCGATAAAGCGTTCATAGTGTCCGAGATCCAGGTCTGTTTCCGCTCCGTCGTCTGTAACGAAAACTTCCCCGTGCTGATACGGGCTCATTGTTCCCGGGTCCACGTTGATATATGGGTCAAACTTTTGGATAGTAACACTAAGTCCTCTGTTTTTAAGCAGTCTTCCGAGGGAAGCTGCTGTAATGCCTTTACCTAACGAAGATACAACGCCGCCAGTAACGAAAATATATTTACTCGCCATATACCTATCTGCCTCTCTTTATATAAATGTTCTTTAAAATAGTTCTTTCAGGTTCCGGAGCGGCCATACAGGTCGGCTCCGCTTTTCTTTGTCCAGCTTCGAAGCCTAACCGCTCGGGGTTACTTTCCAGCCGACTCCGGGCAGCAGGCTGCCCTGCGCGTCTGGGAAGTACCTGTCGCGGTTGAGCAAGGCTTCTGCGCTTTTCTTTAATCATAAAAAAAACAAAAGTGGCGCCCTGCCACCATATGGAGGGGGCACACTTTTGTTTGTCGTTCATGCTTATATAGGTATCATTTTCACCTTTACGTCACAGCCCAAAAATGATTGTACCTATACGAGTTTCGAAAGTCAAGATTTGACCACGATAAAATTAACGGTTCTCTTCTTCACTTTCCTCGGTATTGTCGCTTTCACTGTCTTCTTCATCTTCTTCATCTTCGTCGAAGCCTGGTCCCGAGTTACCCGGCTCAAAGCCTTCAAGATCGTTATCATCAAACGTGTCTTCATCGGCATCGTCTTTTTTAGAAATGGCGTCCAGGTCATCGGAAATATCCACCAGGTCGTCGTCATACGTTTCTTCCTCCGGATCAATCTCATCAGCAAGTTCATCGGAACCCTGTACTGTATGGCTCAGCTCTTCATCTGACTGATCAAGAGGATACCATCCGCGAAGACCCCAGTGGTTTTCGCCCAGGTGCACAAACCGTCCATCCAGATTCATAGATGTAAACAATTTGATCATCCGGCTTTTTCTTTCCTCTTCTGTGTACCCTTTTAATTCCGTCAGACGGTCCATTACTCTCGTATAGCCTGATGCTCCGCCCTCTTCCTCGAGGATCATATACGCCAGTTCCATCGAAGACATTTCCCGTACTTTTTCTTCGCTCAACTCGTTTATTTTCACAGCTTCATCGCTCCTTTTCACGAACATGCCCTTATGCTGATTCCTTTATATTAATCGCTTCATCGCTACGAAAATTCATACCTAAAATTATAAACATATTTCGAAGGAAAATTCCATAATTATTATTCAATTCTTACTGATAGAATTTACCGGCCGCCTGCCTAATTGTTTTCCAGGGGCGTCCATTCGTTCTGCTGCCGGCCTGTGATAAGAGACACGAGTACAAACGCTGCAAGAGAAAATAGAACAGGCATGGCCACTTCATGCATACCGAGCCACCCCGGGAGCCAGATCGAAATAATCATGTATGACGCGATACCGGTGATCATCGCTGCAAGTGCTCCCCATCCGTTTGCCTTTTTCCAATACAGCCCTAAAACTATGGGCCAGATAAACGCGGCTTCCAGCCCTCCAAAGGCAAACAGATTCAGCCAGATTAAAAACTTCGGCGGGCTCCACGAAATAGCTACAACGATAATGCCAACTGCTGCCGTAACAATCAGGCTCAGCAGGCGTATTCGGTTTTCCGAAGCGTCCGGCCTGATATAGTTAATGTATACGTCTTTAACTACCGAGGAGCTGATCATCAGAAGCAGAGAATCCACGGTGCTCATGATAGCCGCCATTGGCGCTGCCAGTACGATACCGGCCAGCCATCCAGGAAGGACAGTCATCGTCAGCTCCGGCATAACGGTATCGGCAACTTCAATATCCGGGACGACGACGCGGCCCATCACCCCGGCCATATGCATGCCAAACATCATAAAAGCAACCACTGCCGTTCCGATCAGAAGCGCACGGTGCATAGCAGCCGAGCTTTTATACGACATCGCCCGGACTGCCACCTGGGGCAGCCCGACCACTCCCACACCGACTAAAATCCAGAATGATGATACATAGAGTGCGGTTAAATCCCCGTCTGCGCCGAACGGCGTAACGAGGTTTGGGTTTTCCTGATACAGGGAGGTCATAATATTGTTCATGCCTCCTCCTGCTATCAGTGTAGCGGTAAAAATGATCAGCGTACCGACGACCATAATAATACCCTGCACCGCGTCTGTAACCACCACTGCCCGGAAGCCTCCGATGATTACATAAAACAGCACCGCTGCTGCAAACAGAAACAGGGACGCCTGATAGCTCATGCCGGTGACCGATTCGATCAGCCTCGCTCCGCCTACCCACTGGGCGGCCATAGCGGAAAATAAAAAGATGACGATGCTGAATGCTCCTAAAATAACGACCAGTCCGTTATTATATCGGGAGCGGAGAAAATCCACGAGCGTGACAGCCCGGTACCGGCGGGCCATGACGGCAAACCGCTTGCCGAGGATCATCAGCGTGAAATAGCCGGTAACCACCTGGGCCATGGATAACAGCACCCAGCCAAGCCCACGGTCGTAGGCAATGCCTGGGCCTCCAACAAAGCTGCTCGCACTGCCGTATGTCGCAACCATTGTCATGGCGAGCACCAGCCCTCCAAGCTCACGGCTTCCTAAATAGTAGTCATGAAGAAAAGATGCAGCTCCCGTCCTTTTTTTAGCAGACCAGATACCAATCGCAAACGTAAAAAGTAAAAAAACGACTAATGGCACAATCACTTCTAAATTCATCGGTCTTCCTCCTGATCAAGAGGAATATCGCGGAGGACGAACTTTACGACAAACCAAAGAGTAATGAGTAAAAGCAGCGGCCCGAGTACGCAGCTGTAAAAAAGCCAGTCAGGCATACCTAGTATGTACTGATAATTCTGAGGGGCTCTGCCCCCAAGCCCATATGCAAAACCAAACCACCAAATAAAATGGCCCACAGCAATAGCAACACCAAGAAGCGCTTCTTTGGCTGTGAGCTGCTGCAGCTTTTTCTCTTTTTCTTCCAGGCTCATGACGATCCTCCATTTTTTCGTTCCTTCAAAAACTTCAATTAGTTTAGCTGATTTACCAGTCTGCTGCAACTATATTGACAAATCGTTCCTGTTTCACGAGAATATACGTATTATGCCTGTACTTTCAAGTGATGTTTAATCATTATAAAAAAGGGTAATATAATTTAATAAAGTCAAAAGGTGTTGATGTAAATGGCTGGCGAAAAGCAATTTGACCAATTCGAACCCGGAGAAGTCGTTCATTACGAAGGCTATGAAATGAAAGTTATTTCTGAATTTGAACGCACGGTTATTGTAGAATTCAGTGATTATCCAATTGTGGGAAAAGAAGAAGAATTTCCTTACCACCGCATCGTTCTATTAAAAAATGAAGTAACCCATTAAAATAATCATTTATCAAGTGCAAAGCTGCTTCCTCACAAAAGAGGAGCAGCTTTTTTATTTTATAGAAGCGCTGACCCAGGTGTTGTTATTTCCTCCATTAGTTGGCCACGGTTCTCCCTGTCCAGCTCCGGAAGCCAGCGACGTCGCTTCCAAAGCTCTTCCAGGGTCCGCGTCGCTGGTCAGGCTTCCTCCGCTTTTCGGGCCCGCACGACGCGGGTCAGTTCGACGTTGCTACAGGATGTAGCGGCCTTAGTCGAATTTCCTTACATCTCCTTCTCCATAATCAGCATCGGAATCTGATAGCCGCCGAATTCCCCCTGAAGCTTTTCCTTTTTCTCGAACCCCTGTTTTTCATAAAATTTCTGACCGCGTGTATTTTTTTCCTCTATATAGACGCGTATCTTTTTAGCATTCGGCTCTTCCAGCAGCGTTTCGTCAAACAGCTGTTTTCCAATCCCCTGGCTTTGATAATCAGGAAGCAGGTACATAGCAGACATTTTACAGCTTCGCTTATCGTCGATCGGTCCTAAATCAGAAAATCCCACGACCTTCCCGTCCACTTCGGCCACCTTGGAGGTATGCTTGGATATTCGGCGCATTAACATCTCATCGTTGTAGGCCTGACTTAAATACATCTCCTGGGCCGGCAGCGGAATAATGCCCTCATAGGCGTCGTACCAGCATTCTCTTGCCACTTCACGGATTCGGTCCAAATCTTTGTACTCCATCGAACGGATAACTACGGCCATATCGTCTCCTCCTTCTGCATGGTAGCATGTCTTCCTGTTATTCTTCTCGATCTACCATTATTTACCCTTCCTATCTGCAATAAAAACCGCGCGGACCTGCCTCATTTTCTGCTTGACTTTTATGATTTCCAATTGTATAACTAATTTGTAAGCGTATTCAAATTTACCAGGAGGACGACACCATGATTACTTTCATCATCGCAGTAGCATTGTTGATTATCGGCTATTTTACATACGGCGCTTTTATTGAAAAATTATTCACTACAAATGAAAAACGGGCGACTCCTGCCTTCACTAAACAGGATAACGTAGACTACCTCCCTATGGGGACGAAGCGGAACTCCATGATTCAGCTGCTGAATATTGCCGGCGTCGGTCCCATTTTCGGTCCGATTATGGGCGCTCTTTACGGCCCAGTTGCTTTTTTATGGATCGTGTTCGGCGCTATTTTTGCCGGAGCGGTGCATGATTACTTAACCGGAATGATTTCTATACGAAACGGTGGCGCCCACCTTCCGCAGCTTGCCGGCAAATTTCTCGGCAAGTCGATGAAACATATTGTAAATGGGTTTTCCGTTCTTCTTTTATTACTGGTTGGAACCGTTTTCGTCACCGCTCCTGCGGAGCTGCTGAGCGGTATTCTTCCAGCAGGAATCGGCCTTGCTGCTATTATCACCGTTATTTTCGCCTATTATACTCTTGCAACACTTCTGCCGGTCGATAAAATTATCGGCAAAATTTATCCGATCCTCGGGGCGCTCCTTCTGCTCAGCGCTATCGGTATCGGAGGAGGACTTATCGTTCAGGGACAGCCGATTCCGGAGCTTTCGTTCCAAAACATGCATCCGGATCAGGCACCTATTTTTCCGCTGCTCTTTTTAACTATCTCCTGTGGGGCTATTTCCGGCTTTCATGCCACCCAGACACCAATTATTTCCCGCACCACCCAGAGCGAAGGCAGCGGAAGAAAAATTTTCTACGGCATGATGATCGCCGAAGGCATCATCGCCATGATCTGGGCCGCTGCTGCCATGAGCATTTTTAACGGCGTTTCCCTGAATGAAATCATCGCTGCCGGCGGTCCCGGAGCTGTGGTTAGTGAAGTTTCCATGACGATGCTTGGTGCCGTCGGCGGTACGCTTGCAGTCATTGGGGTTATCGTTCTTCCAATCACATCCGGCGACACTTCGTTTAGAAGCGCACGGATGATCATTGCCGACTACTTCCGGATCAATCAAAAGAAAATGCCGAACCGGCTTTGGATCGCGCTTCCATTGTTTGCCGCTTCGTTTGCTTTAACGAACATGGACTTCACTATTTTATGGCGGTACTTTTCCTGGGCCAACCAGTCCACCGCCATGATCGCACTGTGGGTAGGTGCCATGTATCTCGTGCTCGCCGGGAAAAACCACTGGGTCGCTTCGGTTCCAGCTACGTTCATGACTATGGCAACATTCACCTACATTTTAAACGCGCCGATCGGCTTCGGGTTTCCGATGGAATTGAGTTATATTATTGCAGCTGTCGGTACACTGATTGTTATCGCCCTTTTTGTTAAACGGGCCCGTGCCTATGTGGGAACCAGGTTCCCGGTCGACGAACAGATCGAATCCGCATATGAAAAAGCTCCCGCCAAAGCATAACAAAAAGGCACCGCCCATTTCGGGTGGTGCCTTCGTCGTTATTACATCGTTTCCGGCGCGTTCACGCCGATAAGATCCAGGCCGTTCTGCACCGTTGTCTGGACTGCCTTCGCCAGTACGAGCCTTGCCTGAGTTTTCGGCTCATCCTCTGCGTCCATCACGCGGTCCGCATTGTAAAAGCTGTGAAATGCAGAAGCCAGTTCATGAAGATAGGTAGTCATGCGGTGCGGAGCGTATTTATCCGCTGCAATCGCCACTTCTTCCGGGAATTCCCCGATTTTTTTCAGTACGTCCAGTTCTTTTTCACTGTGAATCGGCGTTAAATCTGCCGCCGGATCAAAGGTTATGCCGCGTTCCTCCGCCTGACGGAAGATGCTGCAAAGCCGTGCATGAGCATACTGCACGTAGTATACCGGATTTTCATTGGACTGCGATTTGGCCAGGCTCAGGTCAAAGTCCATGTGAGTGTCCGGGCTTCTCATCGCAAAGAAATACCGGGTCGCATCGATGCCGACTTCTTCCATGAGATCCTTCAGCGTTACCGCTTTACCGGTCCGTTTGCTCATTTTCACACGCTCGCCGTTTTCAAACAGATTCACCATTTGAATAATCTGCGTTTCGAGCTGTTCTTTGTCATAACCAAGCGCCTGCACTGCTGCTTCCATCCGCGGAATATAGCCGTGGTGGTCCGCCCCCCAGATATTAATAACCTTTTCAAAGCCGCGGCCGAATTTGTCCCGGTGGTACGAAATATCCGGCAGCAGATACGTATAGGTACCATCATTTTTCACAAGCACACGGTCTTTATCGTCCCCGTATCGGCTCGAGCGGAACCATACTGCCCCGTCCTCTTCGTATGTTTCTCCCTGGTCGTGCAGGTATTGCAGCGTTTCTTCAACATTGCCGTTTGTATAAAGAGAGGTTTCCGAATACCACACATCAAAACGGACTCTAAACTGCTCAAGATCCTGCTTCAGCTTTTCGATTTCACGCTTCAGGCCGTACTCACGGAAAAACTCGAGCCTTTCTTCTTCCTCGACGTGAACGAACCGGTCTCCCTGTTCGCCTGCAAGCTCTTCGCCGAACTGGCGCACGTCTGCTCCCTGATAGCCGCCTTCAGGCATTTCCATGTCCATGCCAAGGGCTTCAAAGTACCGGCTTTCGACCGATCTTGCCAGGTTTACGATCTGGTTGCCGGCATCGTTAATATAATATTCACGCGTCACGTCGTAGCCGGCAAAGTCCAGAATGTTGCAGAGCGAGTCCCCAACGGCCGCACCGCGGGCATGGCCGAGATGCAGATTGCCGGTCGGGTTCGCCGATACAAACTCCACCTGAACCTTCTTCTGCCTTCCAACATCAGAGCGGCCATAATCCGCTCCCTGGTCAAGCACTTCCGGAATCACATCAATCAAATAACGGTTATCCATAAAAAAGTTAATAAAGCCGGGTCCCGCAATTTCAACCTCTTTGACGGAGGCTTTGTTTGTGTTTAAGTGGTTCACGATATCTTCGGCGATCGCCTTCGGAGCCTTTTTTGCCACGCTTGCGAGCTTCATCGCTGCGTTGGATGCAAAGTCCCCATGGCTTTTTTCCTTCGGGGTTTCAAGCACAATTTCCGGGACGTCCTCTCCCCGGGCAAGCCCCGCCGCTTCAATTGCCGCCGCAATTTCTGTTTTTAACTGCTCTTTCACCTGATCCATTATATTCATATGCTCATGCGTCCTCCTCAATAACGATCGAAATTTCGTAACGCCCTACCGGCGTCCCCTGCAGTACCAGCCGGTAATGAAAATCAATATGCATCACCCAGCCGAGGTTGGCCTTTGTCACAGCCAGATGGTCTGTTACCGCTTCTGTATGAAGCCGGCCGTAGCCCATGTCGTAGGTGCCTTCGGTACGCTCGCCGTACGCGTATACCTGACGCATGGCCACGGCCCCGCTTCGGAGTACCATCACCTCTGCATTTCCGATTTTCAGCGTTGTCTGTACCCTTCCTATGCCCTCGAGCTCTTCCTCGAACCGGACATACGTCCATTCCTGCTTTTCGTACATTTCGCCATCTGCGTTCAGCTGAATGGTTTCACGTTCATCTTCCTGCTGCATATTGGTTGTCATAGCGACTTTTACCGGGGTCTTTGCTGTGTCTGCCACGATGAGCCACCTTTCTCTATGCCTGCACATACTCGCTTTTAACGTTCCGGTTAATCACTGTCTTATTTTAACACGACTTCACGCATTGAGAAGGGAAAATTGATCATTTGAAAAGCCTGCACACAAAAAAGCTCCCCTGCCGGAGCAGAGAAGCTTCGATCACCCTTTAACCGAGCCGGCAAGCAGGCCACGGACAAAGTATCTTCCAAGCACGATATAGACTATAAGCGTCGGCAGTGCGGCAAGCATGGCGCCGGCCATCTGCACGTTCCACTGCACGATCTGGCTGCCGGATAAATTCTGCAGTGCCACCATAACCGGCTGGCTGTCTGCGTTTGTGATCGTTACCGCAAACAAAAATTCGTTCCAGATGTTTGTAAACTGCCAGATGGCCACGACGACAAATCCCGTTATGGACAGCGGAATAATGACGCGCCTAAATATCTGCAGAAAACTCGCGCCGTCGATTTTCGCTGCCTCAATCATCGTATCGGGGATGTTGGCATAAAAGTTTCTAAACATCAGGGTCGTAATCGGCAGACCGTACACGACGTGGGTGAGAATCAAACCCGGAATCGAGTTGTACAATTCAATACTCCTTAGAAATTGGATGAGCGGAATGAGGATGCTCTGATACGGAATAAACATCCCGAACAGCAGCACGGTAAAAAGAATTTCCGAACCCTTGAATTTCCATTTGGACAGCACATATCCATTCATGGCCCCGAGAAGCGCGGATAAAATCGTTGCCGGGATAACCAGATAAAAGCTGTTTGCCAGGTTCGGAGCCAGAGCCGTAAAGGCCTCCGCATAGCTTGAAAAGTCAATCGCTGTCGGAAAGGCCCACATCGTAGCGAGACTCACTTCATCGAGCGGCTTCAGGCTGGTGACTACGATGACGTAGATCGGTGATAAAAACAAAAGCGACATGAAAATGGCGAGTGCGTATTTGAACACCGGCGTTAACCGAATGGCCATCAGCCTTCCCTCCTTCGATTGGCGAGTAAGTACGGTACGATGAATACAGCGACCAGAATGAGCATCACCATGGCGATGGCTGCACCGTTTGCATAGTAGTTGGCACGGAATGTCGTTTCAAACATATACACGCCCGGAACGTCGGTTACGAAATTCGCTCCCGAGCCGGTCATGGCATATACCAGGTCAAAAATTTTCAGCGAGATGTGCGCCATGATGATAACAACACTTACCGTAATCGGCAGAAGCAGCGGAATAACTACCTTCATGTATACCTTCCACTCCGACGCCCCGTCGACCCGGGCAGCCTCCCGAAGCTCCTCCGGAATGCCCCTGAGGCCCGCCAGGTACATCGCCAGGGAAAAGCCGGTCATCTGCCAGACAGCCGCAATAACAAGCGCGATAATGGCGACAGGAAGACCGAATTCAATACTCCCCCACTGAAAACCACCCAGAATAGTCGTATCAGTGTACCAGAGCGGCTCGATGCCAAAGAATGCTAAAAAGGTATTGTATCCGGTGGACGGGTTCAAAAGCCACTGCCAGACAACCCCGGTAACGACAAAGGAAAGCGCCATTGGAAAAAGAAAAATGTTGCGAAAAAGCGTTTCGGCCTTTAACTTCTGGTCGATAAGCACAGCGAGGCCAAGCCCGCTCACAATCACAAAGCCGATAAACAGAAGCGTGAAAAAAAAGGTGTTTCTTAAATCCGCCTGAAAACGAAAATCCTGAAACAGGTAGATATAATTTGCAAAACCGGCAAACGAAAAGTCCGGCGTCAGGCTGTTCCAGTTACTGAACGAAACGTATCCCGTCCATCCGATGAATCCGTATACAAATACAGCGACCAGTAAAAACGAGGGGGCGGTAAACGCCACGGCCCACCAGCGGTCCCTGACTGCTTTTTTGCGTTTCACCCGGTCTTTTGCTGCTGTTTTGTCCATTGCTTCGTCGGCCATCTTCCATCCCTCCTTTAAACAAAAGAAGCCCGGCACCGCTTGCACCGGCACGGGGCTTCCTTCTGTGAATCGTTCTATTGTTGTTCTTCATCCAGCGCTGTCTGCATGGATTCCATCAGTTTTTCTTCATCACCCTGGGTAACGAAGATATTTACTGCCTGGTTCGCCTTCGTCACGAAGCCTTCAGAGGCTGCTGAACCGTGAGCAAGACTTGGCGTAAGCGATGTTTCCTGGAAATCTTCCATTGTGTCCTGGCCGTATTCGTCGTATTTGGACTCATCCGCATCCACCCGTGCCGGGATCGATCCTTTTAATGGGTTAAACGCGTCCTGTCCCTCCTTCGAACCGAGGACGCTCAGGAATTCTTTCACCTGTTCCGGGTTTTCCACCCCTTTTGGCAGACCGAACGTATCAGTGATGACCATGAATTCTTCCGAAGTGCCAGGGAACGGCGTGTAGCCGAAGCCTTCATTTACTTCGAGGCCAAGGTCGTTTACAAAGTAGCCCTTCGCCCAGTCACCCATGTTAATCATGGCAGCTTCCCCGTCTGCCACCATCTGCGCTGAATCCTGCCAGTTTCTCGAAGCGTGATCTTCGTTTACATATTCAAGCATTTGTCCAAACTGCTCAGTGGCTGTTGCTACGCGCTCGTCGTCAAAGCCGACTTCTCCTGCCCAAAGGGCTTCATAGTCTTCTGGACCGAGGTTGGCAAGCAGCAGATTTTCGTAAATCTGCGTAGCCGGCCACGACTCTTTATCACCCATCGCAAGCGGCGTCACGCCTGCTGCCTCGAGTTCTTCTGCGACTTCAAAAAATTCGTCAACATTACCCGGCGGTTCGATGTCATTTTCTTCAAATACTTCCATGTTGTAAAACATTACGTTCCCGCGGTGAATATTGACCGGTACGGAGTAGATATCGCCATCTGAGCTGACCATGTCCACGAGCTCTTCCGGAAACTTGTCATTCAGCTCTTCCTCTTCGTAAAAATCATTGAGCGGCTCCATTTTGTCTGCTGCCACCCAGCTGTCATTCAGCTCAGCTCCGCCGTGCACCTGGAACGTGGACGGCGGGTCGTCACCCTGCATTCTTGTGGCAAGCACTGCTTTCGCATTAGTACCGGCACCGCCGGCTACAGCGGCGTTTTCCACCGAAATGTCGGGATTTTCCTCTTCAAACATATCAATTAAAGCCATCAGGCCGTCTTCCTCGCCAGCACCTGTCCACCAGCTGAAGATTTCTACTTCGGCGTCGCTTCCGCCTTCCCCCGAGCCTCCGGAGCTGCCTTCATTTTCCGAACCGGAGCCGGAATCCGAACCGCCTCCCCCGCAGGCTGCCAAACCGAACAACAGCAGTGAACTTCCTACCAGACCAACACTCTTTTTCAACATGAACCCTCCCCCTCGCAGGAATAAATATGATTTTATAATAACGCTTACAATTTTGATTATAAGTTAGGTTCCTGCAATTGTATGGAAGTATTTTCTATACAATCTTTTGATTGTCTGCATTATTTTTAGGTTACTTTATCCTATTACTTTTTGCCCTGCTGATACTGCTTCGGAGAGCACCCCACCTGCTTTTTGAAGACTCGGCTGAAATAGTTAGGGTCTTTGTACCCGATACTGATGCTGATTTCCTTTAACGGCCGCTCGCGATCCTGAAGCATCCGTTTTGCTTCCTGCATCCTTACACGCGTGACGTAGTCAACAAATGACACCCCGGTTACTTCTTTAAACTGGTGGGAAAAATATGCAGGACTCCACTGCACGTATCCTGCCATATCTTCAAGCTGGAGCGGCTTGGCATAATGCTCTTTAACGTAGGCTTTTACTTTTTCAATCTGGTGATGCTCCCGAAAATGAAGTCCGCGGTATGCTCCCACAATATGAAGGAGACGCTTCCATTCCGCAGCATCCGACGGCATGTTCTCCTCGAGCGTCCCGCCCATTTCCTTGACCAGCTCTTCAAGCTGAAGCCACAGATGTCTCCTGGATGATTTTTGGGGCTGGGTGCTCCACCATTCGCTCCAATAATAGACAGCGGCTTTTTCTTCCCCGGTCCGCAGCGCATTCACAATGGAGGAGACCCACTGGCTGCTCTGTTCCGGCAGCGCGTACTGATCTTTTTCAAGACTGGACAGTGCTTCCACATAAGCCTGGAAAAGCTGTTTCATGTCGTATTCTTTTTCAGAAACTCCTATTGCTGCTTTTTCCCCGAGCTCAAAATGCATGCGGCGGCGCAGGCGTTCGATCTCTTCAGAGCCCCTGCTTTTGCCCGCATGGAAGAAAAAAGCCCGAAACCAGCCGCCCGGC
The DNA here is from genome assembly GCF_054971385.1 of Marinococcus tarijensis. Lineage (NCBI taxonomy): Bacteria > Bacillati > Bacillota > Bacilli > Caryophanales > Bacillaceae > Marinococcus > Marinococcus tarijensis. The sequence continues at coordinate 81,680 of NZ_JBQOJA010000012.1, forward strand.
TGACGGTCTGTAAGAAAAGAATCATTGGTCCACCGGGCTATTCTTTCTTCTATATCCTCCGGCATTTCCTCCTCCCGCATGACTGCTGCAAAACCGTATGAGCAGCCCGGCACTGCTTCTGCAAGAAGATCGGCATGGTCTTCGTACGGTTCACCGTGACAGACGCTTTGGAAAAGGAGCTTTTGCAGTCTGCGGCTGTATTGCTTCTGTTCCTGACGGCTTTGGTTCACTGCCGCCTGCACACGTATGAGTGTCTGAATGGTTTCTTCTTTTTTACCCGGCTTTAGCAAATACTCCTTTACGCCCAGCCCGAGCGCCTCCCGGGCATAGTTGAAGGAATCGTAGGCAGTAACCATAATAAAATGGATGCCGGCTGCCGCCTTCTGAATGCGCTGTATGGCTTCGAGGCCGTTACAGCCCGGCATTTTAATATCCATCAGCATAATGTCCGGCCTGCTTTCGATCGCCTGCTCCACTGCGTCGAGTCCGTTCTCTGCCTCTCCGATTACTGTAATTTCCGGTAAATGCGAAGCTATCAGCTTTTTCATTGCTTTACGTTCGAGCCATTCATCCTCTGCCATCAATAGTCGTATCATCCTGCCTGCCCCCCTGCTTTCTGCCATTCTCTGACCGGCATACACAGCTTTACCGTGGTGCCCCGTGCCGGCACAGATTCCACATCCACAAGCTCCCCGGCCTGAAAGAATAATTCCAGTCGCCTGCGGACGTTCTGCATGCCAAGACCAGTGGAATGACCAACGTGCGCTTCCTGCTCTTCCCCCGCGCCAAGAAGCTGCTGGCGCTGCCTCTCGTTCATTCCTTTACCGTTATCCATCACCCGGACGACGATCTGACTGTTTTCCAGACGCACCTGCACACGCACTTCAGCATTTTCCTCCATTCCTTCCACTCCATGAATAAAGGCATTCTCGATTACCGGCTGCAGCGTCAATCTCGGGATAGGCACATCAAGCTCGTCTGTTTCGATTTCAATATGTGCAGACAAGCGGTTCCGGAACCTTGTTTCCTGTATATGAAAGTAGCTCCGGATCACTTCCAGCTCGTCCCGAAGTGTTACTTCTTTTTCGATATTCCCCAGGCTGTAGCGCAGCAGGGAAGAAACAGACTCTATCAATTCCGACGTTTCCTCCGCATCTTCCAAATAAGCCATCTTTGAAATCGTGTTCAGGGTATTGAATAAAAAGTGCGGATTAATTTGGTTCTGTAGATGCTTCAGCTCCAGCTGCTTCATGAGCTGATCCATTTCTGCCTTTTTTTCCATTTCGCCGACATACGTATGAATGTCTGTCCGCATACGGTTGAACGTACGGCCGAGAAGCTCCAGTTCGTCCCCGGAGCGGATACGGAGCGGTTCCCCCTGAAAGTGGCCGCGCGATACCTCTCCTGCTGCCCGGGATAATTCACCCACCGGCTTTGTAATGCTTGAAGAGAAACGGAAGGCAATAAAAGCAGCAATCAATAGCGACGTGGCAAACAGACATATAATAAAATAGCGAAACGCGAACGCGGTATTGCGTTCCTGCAGCTGGGCATACAGCTGCTGATACTCTGTCAGGGACTGATCGATAAGGGTCAGGGTGCTTTCCTGTATATATGCATTCGACTGTTCGGTTTCTGCGAGATTGCTTCCGTATCTTTCAATATCCCCCTGAAGCACGAATCCGGCAGTTGTTTCGCTGTTTTGTTCGAGCGAATCAAGCAGCTGCATGTAGCTCTGCATTTCAACGGATCCCGGCTGATTTTCTTCATTATCCAGCTCTTCTGTCAGTGCTTTCATTTCCCCTGAGGCCCGATAATAAGCGGCCCACGTTTCCTGTGAAGGATTGGTCGCGATCTGCTGCGTCGCTGCTGTCCACTCTTCGGCCTGCCGGGAAATGGAATTCAGTAATACAAAGCGGTCAAAGCTTGAACTGTATTCATTAGTAATACGCTCTGAGCTCCAGTAAATACCTATTGCCACTGCGTTAAACAGCAGGATAAATGCAAAGGAAAAAAACAACATCTTTGAACGAATAGAGCGTATCACTGCTCCGCACCCCCTTCCCGGGCAGCTTCAGGAGCCCTCCAAATAACGGTGTCTGTATGCTGTACCGTTGGCACATACTGCTGTTGATTCAGCCGTACCAAATCATACACCGCCTGCTCCCCCATCTGTACAGGGTGCTGACGGACCGTGGCATCAATTGTGCCATCTTCAATCAGCTGTACTGTTTCGGGCAGTGTATCAAACCCGATCACATACAGGTCGCCGACGCCTTCAATCTCTTCGATTCCCTGCGCCATGCCGACAGCATCCAAAGCACTTGTACCATACAGTGCCGTGATGTCAGGGTTCTCCTTTAATAAACTATAGGCGGCCTGGGCGGCTCCAATCTCGGAGATACCCGAATACCCAATATTCTTAATTTCCACGCGGCCGCTTGCCTCCACAGTATCCTGAAAGCCCTCCACCCTCTCCTGCTGATTGACCGTTTCCGCACTTCCGGAAACGATGCCGACGTGCTGCGTTCCTTCTGTATTCCGAAGCAGCTCTTCACCTGCCAAAACCCCGGCTTCATAATTATCCGTGCCGATATAGGCGCGCCTCCCGCTTTCCGGCACGTCGCTGTCTACAGTGATGACCGGCACCCCCTTTTCGAGCGCTTTTTGCACCAGCTCACGGAAAACAGGATCATCAATGCCCTGGGTGATAATAGCATCCACATTGCTCTCAATCATCCGGTTCATCGTTTCAAGCTGCTCATCTTTATCCGCTTTAGACGGCCCGTAAGTTTCGACGTAAACCCCCGCCTCTTCTCCGGCTTCGGTCGCGCCCTCTTCAATCTGTTCCCAATAAGGATTTCCTGCTTCTTCCATGATGAGCGCTGCTCTCGTCTGGTACACTTCATTTTCCTCTGAATTTACCGGCTCCACGTAAAAAGCCTTCGTCCCGAAATAAACGGTGGCCGCCAGGCTGGCCAGACAGCCGAGAAAGAAAACAGCAAACATCCAACCCTTCCTCCGTTCGCCCACCACCGAGCCCCCCCTTTTATTGAAACCGTTTACAAACAATTATATAACTTTTTCCAAAAATCGCCACCCTTTCTCTGGGAAAGAGCATAAAAAAGACACCGGATCCTTGACCCGGCGCCCTTTGTTTATTCGTCTTCTGTTATTTCGAGTCCTTCTCCGGAGGCCTTGAGCTGGTCGTACGTGTAGACGGCAATGGCTGTATCCTGCACCCCGGTGCCTGTCAGGTCACAGAAGGTTACCTGCTCCATCGTTTCCCGCCCACGGGCATCTCCGCTGATAATCGCCCCGATTTCTACAGTTCTGCTTTCATCGATAACTCCCGCTTCTTTTGCTGTCCGGTGTTCTCCTATGGAAAACACCTGCGAGGCAGCATCACATGCAAGAATATCCACCGCTCCGAGTACGTCCGGCTCGATTTCATTTTTTTCCGCGGCATCTGAGCCCATTGCTGTAATATGAAGCCCCGGATGCAGCCATTCTTTTTTGATGAACGGCTCTGTCGCTGGTGTTGTGGTGACGAGTACGTCGCAGTTTCGTACTACTGTTTCAAGATCGGCGGCTTCGGTTGTAACGCCGAGCTCATGCTCCATTTCACGCTGATACGCTTCAATTCGTTCTTTTTTGCGTCCATATACATACACTTTTTCAATCGACGGACGTACCATTTTCAGCGCTCGAAGCTGAAAGCGTGCCTGTGTGCCCGTCCCGACTATACCGGCAATCCTTGCCTCGTCTTTAGCCAGGTGCTTGGCTGCCGTAGCTCCTGCAATTCCTGTGCGCACATCGGTCAGGTATCCATTATCCTGCAGCACTGCTGCCGGGAAGCCGGTATCTGAATGAAACAAAAGCATCATGCCGCTGAGGCTTGGAAGCCCCTTGTCCGGATTATCGAAAAAACCGGTCGAAATTTTCAGGGCAAACTGATCCATGCCTTTAACATAGGCCGTCTTTGCATCCATCTCACCGTTTTTGTCGGCGATAGGCATGCTGAGCACAGGAGGCATGGTTACTTCACCTGCCTGCAGGCGCCGGAATCCGTCTTCAATGAGAGAAAGCGCCTGCTGATTAACATCAATCGTATTTCTGATCGATTTTTCTTTAAATAAATACAAGGACTTCGCCTCCTTTTAAACAAGCTGGTTTTATTATAGGAAACATTTCCCTAAATCAAAACCTTTAATCATGAGAACGCTTAAATATGTAAAAAACGGGATTAGCACACCATACTTTGATTAAAAGGCAGGTGGACGATGTGCAATATCGTCAGTTGGGAAACACCGAATTAAAAGTAAGTGAACTGAGCTTTGGCACGTGGGCTATTGGCGGCGCGTGGGGAGCGACAAATGATAACGAAGCGCTCAGTGGCCTTGAGGCTGCCATGGATGCCGGCGTGAATTTTTTTGATACGGCTGATGTTTACGGTGACGGCCACAGCGAAGAGTTAATCGGAAAAGCGACAAAGGGAAAAGAGGATAAAATTCACGTGGCCAGCAAGTTCGCGCGCGGCGGCGACATTAATGACCCAAATACTTATTCGAAAGAAAGTGTTACGTCTTACCTTGATGCTACGCTGAAGCGGCTTGGACGTGAGCGCCTGGATCTTTATCAGATTCACTGCCCGCCGATCGATATATTAAAAGACGGCTCGGTATTTCAGGTTCTTGATGATCTGCAGGCCGAGGGAAAAATCCGGCATTATGGAGTCAGCGTAGAAACCGTGGAGGAAGGGCTGGAATGCCTTCATTATCCAAACGTCAAAGCCCTCCAGGTAATCTATAATATTTTCCGCCAGAAGCCGGCAGAGCGACTGTTTCCACAGGCGAAAAAGCAGGGCGTCGGCATCCTGACCCGCGTACCGCTCGCAAGCGGACTTTTAACGGGAAAATATACAAAAGAAACGACCTTTGCTGAAGATGACCACCGCAATTTTAACCGGGATGGAGACGCCTTCAATGTTGGAGAAACATTCGCGGGCCTTCCTTTCCAGAAGGGCGTGGAGCTCAGCACCTCGCTCCAGTGGATTAAAGAAGAACGGGGCACGATGGCGCAGGCAGCACTGCGCTGGATTCTTGACAACGACGATGTCACCTGTGTCATACCAGGATTCCGGAATGAAAAACAGGTGTCCGACAGCCTTGAAGCAGTCAGTGTGCCTTCCTTCTCTAAAGAGGAGCAGGAGAAGCTGACGAAGTTTTATTTAGAGGACGTGGAACCAAATATCCGGGGCGGCTATTAAATCGTATGATTAACACAGTTTTATCCCGGATAATTGTACTAGTGGACAAATTATAAAGAAAAGGAGCGATTATATATGGGAAGCCAATCCGTATCAGAACTGACCGCAGGTACAAACTATAAAGCGAGTGAAATTGACAGCTTTGTAGAAAACAACCACGTTACGGTCATCTCCAACAACGAAAACCAGTTGTTTACAGAGCCGGACCGCGAGTACAAAGTCGTTTATAAATTCGGCGGCTACTTCGATCATTCCGAAGAACTCGGCGGCAAAAGATTCGTTGAGAAGCCAACGTACGTTGTAGAAAAAGTCTAAAAGCAGAGTGATTCTGTATTAAAGACAAAGAAAAGGCCGGCACCCATCTGAACTGATCCCCGTCAAGTAGACAATGAAAATAAGTAAAACTCTTAAGCGGCTTGATTCCGGTATGCTATCGGGGTCAAGCCGTTTAAATGTTCCTGGTATCGTTGGTGGTTGTAAAACCGAATGTAGCGACGAATCGCTTTC
>NZ_JBQOJA010000013.1:0-84990 GCF_054971385.1 Marinococcus tarijensis
ATAAGAAAAACACCTCCATCTATCGATCCTACTACGAATACGACGTGAGAGGTGCTTTTATCTGTCTCATTTATTTAAGTCACTCCAATGTAGTATTAACGATGATCTGGAGGTGTTTTTTTGATGGAAACCAATCGATTTTATCCGGAAGAGGTAAAGCGCGAGGTCATTCGCTTGAAATTGGAGGGGCAAACCTCCAACCAGGAACTCATAAAGCAGTTTGGGATTAAAAATGAATCCCAGATTAAAGCGTGGGTCCGGTGGTATAAACAGGGAGCCTTCCACCGCCTGGCCCAGCCGCCGGGAAAACAATATACCTTCGGTAAAGGGCCTGACGAGGGAACAGAAATCGAGCAGCTGCGAAAGAAAGTGGCGTATTACGAAATGAGAGATGATCTGATGGGAAAGGCCAATGCCATCGAAAGGAGGTGGTTCCAGAAGTCATCGTCGAAGTAATAGAGGCGAATAGACATGCCTATGGCGTCCAGGAGATGTGTCATGCCTTCGGCATTCCCCGTTCCACCTATTACCGATGGAAAAAACGTTCCCGGGAGCTTCCTGCCCTCCACCAACTAATTATGGATATCTGCCGACGGTATCGCTATTGGCTGGGGCACCGCAAGGTGGCGGCTCTTCTCCGAAAAGAACACGGGATCAAAATCAATCGGAAAACCGCCCAACGCGTGATGCAGAAGTATCAGCTCCAATGCCAGATCAAGCCGAAGAAACGGATCCAACCGACGGGAGAAACCCATCAGACGGTGCCGAACCTCCTTCAGCAGGAATTTACAGCTGATCGTCCCAACCAAAAATGGGTGACGGACATTACGTACCTGCCGTATGGAGAGAAGATGTGGTATTTATCTACGATCATGGATGTATACAATAATGAATTAGTGGCGTATCAGCTACGGGATACGCAAGAGACGAGTCTGGTGCTGGATACGCTGGAAGCGGCTTGTCGGGGCCGGGAGACCTACGGTCTCCTCCTGCACAGTGATCAGGGCTCCCAGTATACCTCGCACGCGTTTCAGCAGGCAGCCAAAGAAAAAGGCATTATCACAAGCATGTCCCGGAAAGGAAGCTGCTTTGATAATGCCATGATCGAATCCTTCCATTCCTCGCTAAAGTCGGAAGAATTCAGCATTCGCGTACGGATGCCTCTTACATCTTCTATTATAGTCGAAAAAGTCGATTCGTACATGTATTATTACAATTACATACGACCATTTACCAAATTAAACGACCACAGTCCGGTAGAATTCCGAACGGCGGCCGCATAGGTGTTTTTTTCTTGTCTCATTTCTTTGGGTCAGTTCACAGGAAAGCCGGTTTTTTTAATTGTACTGATTGCTGCTCAGACGTTCAACACTTGTTGGTTTCCAACCTTCGCCGTCCACCCACTCCATGCGTACTTCGTATGGATTTTCACTGCTGGCGTCTTCACTGATAACTGCTCTTGCCGTATCCTGCGATCCTCCGTTCTCGAGCCTCCAGAGCACTGTGCTGTTACCTTCTGTCGATCTCAGCCCAGTGGCAGCTTCTACAGCATCCTCCATTTCTTCCCAGTTCTGACCGCCCTCTGTAAAGTCAGCTGTAAAGTTTTCCTGTTCAGTGCCTACTGGCTCGTATTCTCCGTCTTCCTGAGTCGTTTCCGTATCAGCGCTGTCACTGCCTTCCGATTCGGAAGTACTGCTGTTCTCCTCTGCTGACGAGTCTTCACTGGTCGTGCTTTCCTCAGAGGAGTCACTTCCGGCTTCATCGTTTGAGGAAGCAGCCGGCTCTTCTTCTGTAGAAGAATCGGACTCAGAGGAAGAATCAGATTCAGAGGTTTCTTCTGCATCTTCTGAAGTTTCTTCTTCTGTTCCTTCTTCATCTGCATTATTTTCCGGGGTTTCCTCTGTAGAAGAAGTGTCCGGGTTGTCCTCCGGTCCGCTTTCATTCTGCTCTTCTTCGGTATTAGTTGAATCTGCCATCTCTTCCCCGTTATCTTCAGCCTGTTCATTGTTATTGTTAAAAAACAATAACAGAATCCCAAAGAACAGAATGAGCACTGCTACAATACCAATAGCAGCATTTAAAACATTATTCATCCGCTTTTTTCTTTTCTTTTGAAAGCGCGAGCCGGAGTCGTCGTTATAATTGTTATTCGACATCCTATGATTCACCTGCCCCTATCGTATGTATTGCTTTTATAGTACAAAAACACGCCCTGCAGAGAGAACGTAACATGTTTTATCATAAAGGAAATATTTCCGGAAAACGAGGGAATATAGACCTATGATTTACATCCTCAAAGCAGGGCGCCGTGCTTAAGTTTTCATTACTGATAACCGTTTTTTAGGCGATTTCAATAATCTCGACTTCAATGTCCCCGCCCGGTGTCGAAACCGTCACCTGTTCACCAATCTGGCGCCCGAGCAGGCTTTGGGCCATCGGTGAATCGTTGGAAATTTTTCCTTCCAGCGGATCAGACTCTGCGCTGCCGACAATTGTATAGCTTTCTTCATCACCATTTGGCAGTTCCTTAAACCGTACGGACTTTCCAAGCGACACCACGGAGTTATTACTTGTGTCTTCCTCAATGATAGCAGCATTTTTAAGCATCTGCTCAATTTGGCTTACGCGTCCTTCTACAAAGGCCTGCTCATCCTTGGCAGCATCATACTCCGAGTTCTCGGACAAATCGCCAAAGCTTCTTGCAATTTTTATACGCTCTACGACTTCCTGGCGCCGCTCCGTTTTTAAATATTCCAGTTCCTCTTCAAGCTTCTTTCTGCCTTCTTCTGTCATAAAATGCTGTTTTTCTTCTGGCATATTTTCACTCCTCTATTCAGTATAAAAATGTATCATATTTTGGCTCATTTTTATAGTATTTTACGTTGTACTACCGGTTGCTTCCGGAAGCAGAATACTTACTGCCACGCCGTCACCGACAGGGAAAATATTGGTGCTGAAGTCTTTTCTTTCCACCAGCCAGCGGTTGTACGCCCGAATTTTTTTCACCATCGGCTGTAATCGTTCAGGGACCTCTGCTTCCGGATCAGCTACCAACCCACGGAATAATACGTTATCACTAATAATAAGCCCCCCCGGAGCCAGCAGCTGCTCGCACAATTGAAAATACTGTTGGTACTGGCCTTTGGAAGCGTCTATAAATACTGCATCAAACGTCGTTTTGTCTGAAAATTCTTCCTGCAGGTTTAAAGCATCGCCAAGAACAAACGTAGTCTGCTCCTGCCACGGGCTTTCAGCCCGGTAATATTCTGCACGCCTGTAGCGTTCTTCGTCTTTTTCCACCGATACTATGGAGGTTCCGGGAAGGGCAGCTGCCATTCGCAAAGCAGAATACCCAATCGCCGTGCCAATTTCCAGAACCGTTGCCGGTCTTTTTAACTGAAGAAGCCCGATCATAAATTGCAGGGCCTCTTCATCCATAATCGGTACACGGTCGCGTTCCGCTTCTTCAGTCATTTCTTCAAACCACGGCGGCGGCCCGATGCCCAGCTCTTTCCGGTACTCCTTAAAGTGGTTGTTTATGTCCGGCATTTTTTTCGCCCGCTTTCCTGGCTATTGATTTTCCCATTCGCTTTCATACTTTCTCTGGGTACGTGTATGCTGCTCATACGTTTCGTTGTAAATAACTTCTCCGTTCGGGCGGGCATAAAAATATAACGCCTCCGTATTTTCAGGATTCAAAGCTGCCTTGATCGACTCTACGCCCGGGCTTGCAATCGGGCCAGGCGGCAGTCCCTGGTTTCGGTAGGTGTTGTACGGTGAAGTCACCTGCAGATCATTGAAGGAAGTACGAAGCCTGTGTTCCCCGAGAGCATATGCCACCGTAGGGTCCATCTCAAGACGCATATTTTTCCCAAGCCGGTTTTCGATCACTCCGGCAATCGGAGCCCGGTCCTCTGCCCGTGCCGCCTCACGTTCCACAATAGAAGCAATGGTCCATATTTCACGGGCGGTCCATGGACTGTTGGTGATTTGATTCGAAAATTCTACCATAGTTTCGTTTGTTCGTTCAATCATATCCTTCACTACTGCTTCAGCATCCGGGGAGTCACCGTAGTATTCATACGTCTGTGGGGATAAATAACCCTCCAGTGTGTAGCGCACGCCATTTTCGTTATCCGGCTCCCGGATAAATGAATAAGATTCACTCAGGGAACGAATGAACGCGTCATCTGTGACGGTTTCCATAAATTTTTCTTCCGAAAAATCAGCATTCTTCGCACTGATTCGTGCTATCTGCTCCAGAGACCGGCCTTCCGGAATAGTGATGGAAACTACCGGTTCCTGTGCCTGCTGCCCGGCTTCAAGTGTACGGGCGATTTCTCCGGCACTCATCGAAGCAGATAACTGGTATGTACCTGCTTTCAGGCTGTCCGGCCGTAAGTAACTGTAGTATTGAAACACAACAGAATTTTTGATCAGCTGCTGCTTTTCCAAATACTCAGCCGCAGTTTCCATAGAGGCACCCTGTTCAATAACAACGGTCTGTTTTTCCCCGTCATCTTCCGCTGCCGGAAAAAGCATGTACAGCACATATATGAGAGCCGAAGCGGCACTCATCAGAAATATAATCCCCAGGAAATAAAGTGCCGCCTTCCCTTTTTTCTTTTTAGAGGTGCGGCGCCCGGCATATGAATATATGAGCGTTTTCATGAATGGATGTTCTCCTCTTAACTGCCTCACTCAGCTGCAGGGCAGATATAATGATAAAGAAAAACACCGGAAGAAGATCCGGTGTGCTTCCTTTACGGTTAGAACAGGTTCTACTCCATCTCGTTAGCACTGTAAGTGTTCACCATTTCTTCGACCATTTCCCATTCTTCGTCAGATTCGATTGGGAAAAGGTTTATATCCGACTCGTCCCCTTCGCCTTCTTCCTCATAGCGGAAAGCAAAAACCTCCACTTCGTCATTGTCGGCTTCACTTGATGGAACCACTACAATGTAGGACTGCTCACTCTCATCTGCGTCGAAAGTAAACAGGATGTCAAATAAATGTTCATTGCCATCCTCATCGGGTATGACAATTCTTTCTTTTTCTTCTTCTTCAGCCATTATATTTCACCTCTTTACTATAAGTTTGATTGATGGTCCAAATAACTCTGCAAAATCATCACAGCTGCCATTTTGTCTACGACTTTTTTGCGCTTTTTTCTGCTGACATCTGCTTGTAACAGTGTGCGTTCTGCCGCCTTCGTTGTCAATCGCTCATCATACATGGCTACAGGCAGCGAGGAAAATTCTTCAAGGTTCTCTGCGAATGCCTGACATTCTTTCCCCCTGCCCCCAATCGTCCCGTCCATATTTTTAGGAAGGCCGACCACAAGCTGCTCGATTTCGTTTTCTTTAACCAGTTCAAGAATACGCGGAAAAGCTTCGTCCGGGTCTGTCGTTTTTAAATGAATCGTTTCTACACCCTGGGCTGTCCAGCCCAGCGAGTCGGAGATGGCAATCCCGATTCTTTTTTTTCCGACATCGATACCAAGCGCTCTTTTCACGAGGATGATTGGTGATCCTTCAAATAGTGTCGAATTAATTCTTCAATTAGCTCATCCCGCTCGAGCTGGCGGATGATCGTTCTTGCTTCTTTATGACGGGGGATATAGGCTGGATCGCCTGAAAGCAAATATCCCACGATTTGATTGATTGGATTATACCCTTTTTCCTCAAGCGCTTCATACACGCTGAGCAGAACTTCTTCGGCCTTCGGGTCGGAAGAATCTTCCTCTCGGTTAAAACGTACGGTCCGGTCGTTCGTATCCAATTCCTCCACCTCCTCGGATGACTTTTCACGAAATGTCATTTCATAAAAAGCAGAAGGGAGGAGAAGCTCCCTTCCTATACTGTGGTAATTAATACGATTACTGTATAGACGATTATATTGTACATGAGATAGGGGTATTTAGGAAAGGGTTAAGATAAAGTTCTTCGCTTCTTCTAATGCCTCCCCAAGCTTCTCAGGCTGTTTTCCTCCTGCCTGAGCCATATCCGGACGGCCGCCTCCGCCGCCTCCGCATACTTCCGCTGCTTTTTTCACAATATCTCCTGCTTTGTACCGTGCAGTCAGATCCTTTGTTACTCCAGCAATAAGCTGTACCTTTTCTCCTTCCGATGTTCCAAGCACGACAATACCGCTTCCAAGCTTCTGTTTGAGTTCATCTACTGTCTGCCGCAGTGTATCTTTATCTGCTCCTGGAAGTTCTTTGGCAATCACCGGAATACCATTTATTTCTTCTGCCGCGTCTGCAAGATCCCCGGCCTCAAGATTACTCAGCTTCTGCGACAGCGATTCATTTTCCTTTTGAAGGCTTCTGATCTGCTCCTGCAGAGCTTCTGCACGCTGCGGGATATCGTCAATGGCACGAGCCCGGACGATGCTGCCTGTTTCTTCAAGCAGCTGCATTCTGCTTTCAAAGTATTCATACGCATACTGGCCGGTAACAGCTTCGATGCGCCGTGTACCGGCGCCAATTCCGGATTCTCCTGTAATCTTGAACACGCCGACTTCGGAGGTGCTGCCGACATGGCAGCCGCCGCACAGTTCAACGCTGTAGTCGCCGATCTGTACTACGCGCACTCTTTCCCCGTATTTTTCACCAAATAACGCAGTAGCCCCCATCTGCTTCGCTTCACTGATTCCTTTTTCTTCAATCAGCACCGAAACATTGGACCACACCTTTTCGTTTACAAGGTACTCGATCCGCTTTATTTCTTCCTCAGTGACCTGTCCGAAATGGGAAAAGTCAAAACGGAGGCGGTTGTCTGTCACAACCGATCCTGCCTGATTGACATGCTCACCCAGCACATCCTTAAGGGCCTGATGCAGCAGGTGGGTCGCTGTATGGTTTTTAATAATGCTTCTTCTCGTATTTTCTTCGATGGACGCTCTTACGTGCATCCCCTTGCGAAGCGAGCCTTTTTCAATTCGTGCCGTATGAAGATGCTGGCCATTCGGAGCTTTCTGGACATCTTCCACTACCGCTTCCATTCCTGCTGCTTCGTTTATGATCGTGCCCCGGTCTGCCACCTGGCCGCCGCTTTCTGCATAAAACGGGGTTTTTTCCAGGATAAGCTGCACCTGTTCCCCGGCGCCGACTGTATCCACGAGTTCTTTGTTGTGAATAAGTGTCTGAACGCTTGTTTCCACGTCAAAATGCTCGTAGCCGACGAACGTGCTCTCTGTATCGATATCTGTCAGAAGTGACTCCTGCGTCTGCATCGAGCCACTATCTTTTCTAGCTGCACGTGCCCGGCTCCGCTGGGCTTCCATTTCCACTTCGAATTCTTCATTGTCCACCGCGAATCCTTCGTCTACTACATATTCCGCCGTTAAGTCAGGCGGGAAGCCGTACGTATCATACAGGCGGAATACATCTTTACCGGAAATGACTGTTTCCCCTTTGTTGCGGGCTTTTTCTGTCACCTGCCTCAGCATTTTCAGCCCGTCAGTAAGCGTCTCATGAAAACGTTCTTCTTCGGTTTTCACCACACGTTCAATAAAGGATTGCTTTTCGCGGACTTCTGGATAATAGTCTTCCATAATTTCGCCCACGACACCTATCAGCCTGTGCATGAACGGCTCCTCCTGACCGAGCCAGCCGGCATAACGTACCGCGCGGCGGAGCAGGCGGCGCAGAATGTAACCGCGCCCTTCATTGGACGGAAGGGCCCCATCCCCGATGGAGAAGCTGACAGTCCGGACGTGATCGGCAATCAGACGAAAAGCAATATCCTGCTCTTCATTTTCCCCGTACGTTCTTCCGGATACTTCTTCTACCTTTCGGATTATCGGCCGGAAAAGATCGGTATCAAAATTTGTCGGTACGTCCTGAACGAGGGTGACAAGCCGTTCAAGCCCCATGCCGGTATCAATGTTTTTCTTCGGAAGTGGGGTGTACGTATCATCGGCGTTATGGTTAAACTGCGAAAATACAAGATTCCATACCTCTAAATAACGCTCATTTTCTCCTCCCGGATACATTTCCGGATCCCGGGGATCGTCTCCCCAGCTGGGGCCGCGGTCATAAAAAACTTCCGTATTCGGCCCGCTCGGCCCCTGGCCGATATCCCAGAAGTTTTCTTCGAGACGGATAACCCGTTCTTCCGGAAGGCCGATAATCTCTCTCCAGTACTGGTACGCTTCGTCATCCTCCGGATGAACGGTAACCGACAGCCTATTTTCATCAAAGCCTATCCATCGCTCTGACGTTAAAAATTCCCATGCCCATTCGATAGCTTCTTTTTTAAAATAATCGCCAATCGAGAAATTACCGAGCATTTCAAAAAATGTGTGATGGCGCGTCGTTCTTCCGACGTTTTCAATATCGTTTGTCCGGATGGACTTTTGAGCATTTGCAAGCCTCGGATTTTCAGGAATCACCCGTCCATCAAAGTATTTTTTCATCGTAGCTACCCCGCTGTTGATCCATAAAAGCGTCGGATCCTCATGCGGAACGAGCGAGGCGCTCGGCTCAATTGTATGTCCTTTTTCCTTAAAAAAGTCCAAAAAGCGCCGACGGACTTCAGTAGATGTTAATGCTGGCATTATTGATCAGCCTCCCGTGAGTTTTTCATTTCGTTTAAATCACATTAAAAAACCCGCCCCTGAAAACAGGGACGAGTGCGCTCGCGTTACCACCCTGGTTGCCGCATATACACACGGCCAACTCAGCATCCGTAACGTGGATGATCCGGCAGGGTTTGCCTGCACTCCGGAGCAGCGTTCGGGCGGGTTGTTCTCCGGCAGTTTCAGCCGCTGCTGCCGGTCTCTGTGAGAATATATCCACCGTACTCGTTCCATCACTGTTTTTGTTATTCTGTTTCAGTTATATAGGAAACCGTATTTTCTGTCAAGCCTGCTCCTCCGGATCTTCCTCCCGGTTCTTCAGGCGTTCCCGAAGATAAGAATAGCGTTCATTTTTTGACTCCTGCTTTACGGCATACATAAATGCTTCCTTTTCCCCGCAGAGAATTAAATAGTCCTTTGCCCGTGTTATCGCTGTGTACAACAAATTACGGCGCAGCATCCGCCGATAGGACATCAGCATCGGTACGACTACGATGGGAAATTCACTGCCCTGCGCCTTATGAATAGAAGTGCAGTAGGCAAGAGTGATTTGTTTAAGGTCCTGGCGCGTGTAGCTGACTTCCTTTTCGTCAAAGGAAAACACAACCTGCATTTCTTTATCAACAGTTTCTTTTGCTTCAAAGACCGTTTCGAGCACACCTTTATCCCCGTTATATATACCTTCTTCGCCGTTATTTACAAGCTGAAGGACGATATCGTCCTTCTGGTAAACAGCGTCCCCGAAGGTTACACTCCGTTTTTGAGGCGTGCGTGGGTTAAACATTTCCTGCAGCCGTTCATTCAGGGCGTGAATACCTGCCTCCCCCCGGTACATCGGGGCAAGCACCTGAATATCCATCGGATCGTAGCCCTTGCGAATGGCACCGGCACACGTTTTCTCCACCACATCGGCCACCTGGGCTTTCGTGCATGGGAAAAACCGCCGGTCTTCAAACGGCTGTTCAAAATCGTCCGGCAGTCCCCCCTCCTTCATCGCGTGGGCCAGCTCGACAATCGAGGACTGATTCGTCTGCCTGTACACAACCGACAAATTCACGGTCGGTATAGTACCGGCTTCAAGTAAATCTCCAAGCACCTGGCCCGGTCCTACCGAAGGAAGCTGATCCTCATCCCCAACGAACACGACCTTCATTCCTTTAGGGACTGCGCGGATCAGCTGATTGGCGAGCCACATGTCCACCATCGATACTTCATCGACAATCAGAAGCTCCCCTTCGAGAGGCTCATACTCATCCTTTTCAAACAGCTCGTTTTCTCCTTCTCCGCTAAACCCGAGCAGCTTATGAATCGTCACCGCCCGGAGGCCGGTAGACTCCTTCATCCGTTTCGCCGCCCGGCCAGTCGGGGCAGCGAGCAGTACAGGGAAAGGCTTCTTGCCTGAGTATTCGGAAGGGTCCAGAGAAACATCATAGAGTGAGGCGTACACTTCCACAATGGCCCGGATGATCGTGGTCTTTCCGGTCCCCGGTCCGCCTGTAAGCAGCATCACCGGCTCTTCCATAGCCGTCTGGATCGCTTCCTTCTGCTGTTCGGCATACTCAATATCAAACTTTTCCTCCACTTCTCCGAGAGCCTGCAGCAGATCTGCCTGGGAATGTTCTTTTTCTTCTGCTTCCTCCTGCAGCTTATGCACCCTGCCTGCAAACCCTTTTTCCGCAAAATACAAAGAGGCAATATACACACGATCATCGTCAATCTGCACCCGTTCTTCGTTTACAAGCTCCTGCAGGACAAGCTTCAGCTCCTGCTGATCAATGGTAACAGCCGGATCTGCAAGCAGCTGTTCCGCGCTGTCAAGCAGCTGCTGCTTTGGGATATACACATGTCCGTCCTGCATTGTCCGTTCATACAGCTCAAACAGCACTCCCGCCTTCAGGCGGCTTGGGTCATTTTTTTGGATGCCGGTATTTTCCCCGAGCCGGTCCGCTTTTGTAAACCCGACCCCGTCCACGTCCCAGACGAGCTGATAGGGATCATGCCGAATAATATCGAGCGTCCGCTCGCGGTACTGGTTGTATATTTTTACGCCAAGATCCGTACCGAATCCGTAGCGTACAAGAAGCGTCATCGCATGCTCCATGCCCTGATTTTCAAGCATGGCGGTACGGATTTGTTTGCGCTTCTCTTCATTCAGTCCGGGAATTTTTTCAAGCGCTTCCGGACGCTCAAGCACTTCATCAATCACTTTTGCCCCAAAGCGGTCGACCAATTTTTCTGCTGTTTTTGGCCCGATGTACGGGAACCGGTCACTCGATAAGTAGTCAATTAACGCTGAGCGCTCGGTCGGTATTTCCTTTTGGTAAGAGATGACCTGATACTGGGTGCCAAACCGCGGATGCTGTTTAACCTCGCCGTTAAACCGATAACGTTCATTTGCCTCCACCGTCGGAAGAATGCCGACAATAGTCGTTGTGCTTTCTTCAAAGGAGGGTATCGATTCTTTGATTTTTACTTTCGCTACTGTATAACCGTTTTCCTCATTCCGAAATATAACGTGCTGCACGGTTCCAAGGACGTAAGGCTCGAGCAGTTCCTGTTCATCGTGTCCGTTCTCCATAGCACAACCTCACTTTTCGCTTAGCAGCTGCTGAACCTGCTGCCTGCCGTTCTCTGCCAATGCATGTTCTGGCTCTGCTTCAAGTGCTTTCTCGAAGAGGCTGAGCGCTTCTTCCGCCCGTTCATTAAACAGAGCAGCCACGCCCAGATTATAATAGGCGTCGGCATGGTCCGGGTTCTGCTCCACCACTTTTTTAAATTCTGCTTCTGCCTGGTCGACTTCCTCCTGCTGAGCTAAGGAAAGAGCGTAGTAATATCTGGCTTCGGCGTCTGCTTCATCGAGCTCCACCGAACGCTTGAAGTTGGCAATCGCATAAGGAAGCCGGTCGGACTGAAGGTAGCTAAGACCCAGCATAAAAAACAGACTCGAATCTTCAAGCCCCTGCTGCTGTGCTCCCTTGTACATCGTAATGGCCTCAGCGTACTCTTCCCGGTTGTATAATACGTTGCCGGCCCCGTAATAGGCTGTCGCGGCTGTTTCATCTATTTGCAGCGCTTTTGTGAAAAAACGAATCGCTTTATCGTCTTCACCCGCCTCGGCGAGCAGATTCCCAAAGTTTATGTACGCGACAGGATCATTTGGCTCTGCTTCCATCTGCTCGTTCAAAAGCTTTGCCGCTTCTTCAAAATCCCCGTTTTGTAAATGCTCC
The DNA here is from genome assembly GCF_054971385.1 of Marinococcus tarijensis. NCBI lineage: Bacteria > Bacillati > Bacillota > Bacilli > Caryophanales > Bacillaceae > Marinococcus > Marinococcus tarijensis. The sequence goes on from NZ_JBQOJA010000013.1 coordinate 11,811, forward strand.
ATTGCCTGCTGATTTTTATCCATACTATCATCCTTTTCAAGTCTTGTTTCTGTATTATTTCACGATCCCTGGTGATTGAAAAGCCTTACCGGCAAACAGCAAGAACCAAGAAAAAGGAAAACGTTACGTTGCAACGCTTTCCTTCATCATCGCTTCTTCTATTGTTGCACCTCCAAGACACACATCACCGTCATAAAAGACTACAGCCTGTCCCGGAGTCACTGCCCGCTGCGGTTCATCAAACTCTACGAGCAGTTCTCCATTTGTTTTCTGGTGGACGGTAACGCCCTGGTCCTTCTGGCGGTACCGGAATTTCGCAGTGCAGGAAAATGGAAAGGCTTCCGGCTCATGAATCCAGTTAGGTTCAGAGGCAGTCAGCTGCTCGGAATATAATCGTTTATGATTGCCGCCCTGCCCGACAATCAGAACGTTACGTTCCATGTCTTTGTCCACGACAAACCATGGTTCCCCGGAGCCGCCGATACCAAGCCCCTGGCGCTGGCCGAGCGTGTAGTACATCAAACCATCGTGGCGGCCCTTCACTTCTCCTTCAGGACTCTCCATGTTACCCGGCTGGGCTGGAAGATACTCCTGCAGGAAATCCTTGAAATTCCGCTCCCCAATAAAGCAGATTCCAGTACTGTCTTTTTTCCCAGCCGTTTCAAGGTCCCGCTCTTCCGCCATTTTCCGTACTTCGGACTTGTCATACTCCCCGAGTGGAAACAGCACGCGGCTCAGCTGCTCTTCGCTTAACTGATTTAAAAAATACGTCTGGTCCTTGTTGTTGTCCACTCCGCGCAGAAGATACGTCCCGCTTTCGGTGTGTTCAACACGGGCATAATGCCCGGTCGCGACGTAGTCTGCCCCGAGATTAAACGCGTGGTCGATAAACGCCCGAAACTTAATTTCTTTGTTGCACATCACGTCAGGATTCGGGGTACGGCCGGCTTTGTATTCCTCCAGAAAGTACGTAAAGACCCGGTCCCAGTATTCTTTTTCAAAATTCACAGCGTAGTAGGGGATATCCAGCTGGTTGCATACCGCAATGACGTCTTCATAGTCTTCCGTTGCCGTACACATGCCCGACTCATCTGTATCATCCCAGTTTTTCATGAAAATACCGATCACTTCATAGCCCTGCTCTTTTAATAGAGCGGCCGTAACAGAGGAGTCCACTCCCCCGGACATTCCTACTACAATCCGTGTCTCTTCATTGGTCATTTCAAAGCCTCCTTTTTCTTCATTTTCCGGCTTATTTTCACTGCCGCCTGCGCCGCTGTTTTCATATCCTCCACGGTGTTTCCGTACCCAAAGCTGAACCGGACGGATTCATAGATACGTGCGTCTTTGCCATACATTGCTTCAAGGACGTGAGACGGTTCTACAGTCCCGGCCGTGCATGCCGATCCGCTTGAAACAGCTATGCCTTCCATATCCATCTGCACAAGAAATGATTCGAGCTGAATGCCGGGGAAATACACATTTAAAATGTGCGGACTTTTTTCTGCATGCTCGCCGTTAATTTGATAAAAGACCCCGCTGCGGTCAAGCTCGGCTAAAAATGCCGCCCTGAGCGATTCGAGCTCCTGCCGGCGTTTCTCGAGACTGTTCATCTGCAGCTCAACGGCTTTGGCGAAGCCTTCGGCAGCGGCGACGTTTTCCGTGCCTGCTCGGCGTTTTCTTTCCTGCTCGCCGCCCGTTAATTCCGGACGAATTTTGGCGCCCTGACGAACGAATAAACCTCCTGCTCCTGCAGGACCGTTAATTTTATGGGCCGTTATTGTCGCCATCGTCACCGGTGTTTCTTTTACGTCAAGCAGCAGCTGTCCATAGGCCTGCACCATATCGGTATGGAAGGCAATACCCTTCTCCGCAAGCCTTCCGGCAGCTTCATGGACAGGCTGGACCACTCCTGTTTCATTGTTCACATACATTAATGAAACCAGTACCGTCTCCTCAGTAACTGCTGCCATAATTTTTTCCACCGAAACGATGCCCTGCTCATCGGGGCGTACGTATGTGACCTGAAATCCTTCTTTTTCAAGCGCCTGGGCCGTATGCAATACAGCATGGTGTTCAATAGCACTTGTCACCAGGTGGTTTCCTTTGTCCTGATTGGCGCGCATAAAACCGCGGAGCGCCAGGTTATTGCTTTCTGTGCCTCCGCTTGTCCATACGATCTCTTTCGGACTTGCATTTATGGATGACGCTATCGTACGGCGGGCCCCGTCGAGTCTTTTCCTGGCCCCGCGGCCGTACTCGTGGACACTCGAAGGGTTTCCTGCCGGCTTTTTCATAGAATCGATCATAGCTTCAGCCACCTCTGGATGAAGCGGCGTCGTAGCTGCATGATCTGCATATATAGCGAGCATATTTCTTCTCCTCCTAATGGAGTTATTTCTTATAATCGGAATAACATTATTTTTACATTAACAAATAGGAGTTTTTTTGTCTATTTCCTTGCCTGTGCTTTCGTTTCCCGTGTAATATGTATTTTGTTTCCTACTATTTTATGAAAGCGCGGGATGTATGAGTGAAAAATGTTTGGATGCTCCGGCCTTTACCTAACGGCACCAACCAGCTTCATAATTTTTTAGAGTATGATTTTATCGCTATCGGATATTCCATCGGCAAATCCCTGAATGGCCTCAGCTATGAAAAAATCAAAAAGGAACTGGCCCGCTTTGATATGGATGAAGGGGCCACGAATGTGTACAATTTTATTACCCAGATGAAAACAGACGACCTCGTGATCGTGCCGGATGACAACAACCGTGACGTATATTTCTGCACGGTCACCTCGCAGTATATTTATGTGCCAAACGTTGATAATCAGAAAAAAGGGCTCGGCTATCCCCATCAGAAGACCGTCAGCTGGTTTTTCAACAAAGAGCCGCTTAACCGCAATGATTTCAGTAAAGAGCTGCAGGCCTCCCTGCGCTCGCCAAAAACCATCACAGACTTGACCCATCACCTGGATGTGCTGAATGAAATCATCTTTGATGTAGCGTTTATCAGCGGCGGCGTGCTGAAGGGCAAAGCGATTGAAACGGTCAGGGAGCTGCTTGAAGAGCATCAGACGGTTGATACCCGGCTGCGGGCCGCCGAGCTTGCGCTTAAATATGATCTTTAATTAGAAATGCTTGCTTTTATATACGCAGCCACGCTTACCAATTAAACAGCAGCTTCAATATTTCTGTTACGACAGTATAGATGAATGCTGCCCATAAAAAGGTCGGCAGATGAGCGGATTCTTCTGTCGGCATTTCTTTTTTCAGCACATTAAATATCATCGCGCCTGCAATGACCGCAAACGTAATAGCCAGGACAATTTCCGGCAGCGTAAACACAATGGCAAATATCCAGCCAAATAAAATACCTCCTGCCAGATAATATCTTCCCCGCTTATACCTGCCCGCATCCTCCCGGTGCAGGTCATGCGAGATAGCCATAAAATGAAGTCCAATTGCCACCCCGTAAAAAACTGTCTGAAGCCCCTCTACATCGGAGCCGAACACTGTGTAGGCAACCATACTGTTATACAGGGCAAAAAAGGCAATTTGAATCCAGAAAAACTGCCCCTCCCCCCTGCTCGTGGAATGGTAGGCCCGTACCGCAAAATTGTGAATCACAAAGTAAATAATAAGTCCGATCAGGCTGAGCAGATAAAATTCCGACTCAAACGTCAGACCCCGAAAAGAACTTTCTCCATATTTGCTTTGTTCATCATGCAGATACGGAAGTATGTACACAAAAATAAACGCGACAGCCACTCCTCCGGAAAATGAGAGCCAGCTGAAACGGCCGATTTTTTCGGATGATATTAATTTATCTGCGAATAGCTGGATAAGTAAAAAGATTACAACAACGATAATATTTTCTACGGCCACGGCCATCCCCCCCTGAAAACTTTATCATAAAAAAATCTCCATGCCGGATGCGGCGTGGAGATTTCGCATGTATTCCTTTCATACCTTCAGAAATTAAATATAAAACATATAATTTTCCTGTTCTTCGTCGCCCTGATACTCCGCCAGATAATCAAGCGTAGTACTGTCGAGGACATCCTTCACAGCATCCCGAATTTTCAGCCACAGATCCCGCTTAGCCGGCTCTTCGTCATCGAGGACCTCGACCGGGCTGATGGGGCCTTCAAGGACACGGATAATATCGCCCGCCGTTATATCAGCCGGTTCTTTAGAAAGCATATAGCCGCCGTAGGCCCCCCTCACGCTTTTAACGAGGCTTGCGTTTCGAAGCGGAGCAATCAGCTGCTCCAAATAATGCTCGGAAAGATTATGATCCCGTGCGATGGATTTCAGGGAGGTAGGGCCGCTCCCATGCTTTCTCGCAAGCGCCATCATAATCGTCAATCCGTATCTGCCTTTAGTTGAAATTTTCAATGCCGTCATCCCTTCCTGTCAGGCCTGTGAGTACCTGTTACATCTTCAATGATTCTGCTGATTGGTTAGTTGCTTTGTCATTTGGCTGCCCAGCTTCTAATGCTGATAAAAACAGTTGGAATTAATGTCAGTATATCATACCTGCAGTGTGCTGTTCATCCTCATATAAGAGAAAACATGATACAATTTCAACGTGAACTGTTTACGAAAGGAGAAACTACATGTCATCCAAACAGCCTCTTGCCTACCGGATGCGTCCTGGCTCTATCGAAGAAGTCGCCGGCCAGGAGCATATTCTCGGGGAAGGCAAAATGATTGCGCGTATGGTGGAAACAAAGAAACTTTCCTCCATGATTTTATACGGCCCCCCGGGCACAGGAAAAACATCGATTGCCTCTGCCATCGCAGGCAGTACAGATATTGCCTATAAAAAAATGAACGCCGTTATGAACAATAAAAAGGATATGGAACTAGCCGTGCAGGAAGCCAAAATGTCAGACCAGCTGATTGTCATTATGGATGAAGTGCACCGGCTTGATAAAACAAAACAGGATTTTCTGCTTCCCTACCTTGAGAGCGGATTGATTATCATGATTGGAGCCACTACTGCCAATCCCTACCACGCTATTAACCCGGCGATACGCAGCCGCACACATATATTTGAGGTGCTGCCGCTTTCCATACCGGAAATGAAGCAGCTGATTGAGCGCAGCCTCCATGACCCGACCAATGGGATGGGCGCGTACCGGACAGAAATAACAGAAGAGGCACAGACGCATCTGGCCGAAGCGGGGGGAGGCGACGTGCGTGCTGCGCTTAATGCGCTTGAGCTTGCCGTGCTCAGCACGAAGCCGGACGATGACGGCATCATCCGCATTACTCAAAGGGTGGCAGAGGAATGCATTCAACAGAAGCGTTTCACTCACGATAAAGACGGCGACCACCATTACGATGTGCTTTCCGCCTTCCAAAAATCCATTAGGGGCAGTGACCCTGACGCCGCGCTTCATTACCTCGCCCGTTTAATTGAAGCCGGGGACTTAATCAGCATCGGCCGCCGGCTTATCGTCACTGCCTATGAAGACATCGGGCTGGCAAACCCCCAGGCAGGACCGAGGGCCCTGGCTGCTGTTGAAGCCGCCGAACGGCTGGGATTCCCGGAAGGCAGAATACCGCTCGCGGATGCCGTCATAGAGCTCTGCCTCTCCCCTAAATCAAACAGCGCCTATAAAGCGCTTGATGCAGCGCGGGAGGCGATGCTGAAAGCTGGCACGCCGTCTATCCCCTCCCACCTCCGGGATTCGCATTACAAAGGGGCAGAATCCCTCGGCCGCGGCAACGAGTACGAGTACCCGCATAATGATGAACGGGGATGGGTGCCTCAGCAGTACCTGCCGGACAAGCTTAAAAACGAGCAATATTACGAACCAAAAAACAACAGCAAATTTGAAAAAGCCCTGACGGACGTATACCGCCAGATCAAACCAGCAAAGAAGAAAGCATAAGCAGCCTGCTATGCCGCCTGTCGAATCGGAATTAACACAAAAAAGACGCCTTAAGTACAGGCGTCTTTTAATTTACATTTTGGCTGTCACTGCTCGTCGTTTCCCCGGCCAGCTGCGCCGGGAGCCGTACGTTAAATTCGGTTCCGCTGCCAGGAGCGGAATCGACCTCCAGCGTTCCTTTAAAATCTTCCACAATTTGAAACACAGTCATCAGCCCAAGACCGGTTCCATTTGATTTGGTCGTATAAAAAGGATTTCCGATTTTCTGCAGCTGCTCTTCACTCATACCGCTTCCGGTATCCTTTATTTTCACTTCATAATACGGCTCTCCGGTCCAGTGCATGGATGTTTCCACCCGCAGCACGCCCCCCTCCGGCATCGCTTCCAGGCCATTTTTGATCAGATTCACAAACACCTGGGATAATTTCTTGCGGTCCCCGATTATTTCCGGCAGATCATCAAAATTCGTATAAATGAATGTTTTATTTTTTACAGCCTGCTGACTGTACAGCTCGAGCAGTTCTTCAAGCAGGCTGTTCACCTGAATACCGTGTTCATCTCCGGAGCTGGTAGGTCTGGCAAGACCAAGCAGATCTTCCACAATGCTGTTCATCCGGTCAATTTCGTTCAGTACTAAATCGTAATGCTGAATATCCTTTTCTTTCTTTGCCGACTGGCGGAACAGCTGCACGAATCCTTTGATAGTTGTGAGTGGATTCCTGATTTCATGGGCAAAGCCTGCAGACAGCTGCCCTACCATTTTCAGCTTTTCGCTTCGGACGAGCTCATTTTCCATATCCTTCTTTTCTGTAATATCGTTAAATATAAGTACAATGCCCTCAGAGGACTCGCGGGAGTCCACGGGAGGGAGAATTGTCATATTCACTAAAAAGGTACGGTTTTTTCCGTCGATAGGCGCTTGGATTTCTTTCATCTCAAGCTGCATGTCATTCAGGCGGTGTGCCTCTATTTCCCGGGCGAACATGCGGAAGTCTTCAGATTTTTCCATTACCTCCTGCACGGAGTGCCCGAGTGCTTCTTTCCGGTCGAGTCCAAACAGCTTTTCACACATAGCATTAAACGTAGTGATATTCGTAAAATCTCTCGAAACAGCTATTACCCCGTTATCTGTCGTTTCCAGAATCATCGTGGACTGGCGGTGCCCCCGTTCTCTTTCTTCAAGCTGTTCTGACATATGATTAAATGTATTAGTCAAAACGTCCACTTCTTCATAGGCATTGGTCTGCAGCGGAAATACCTTTTTCCCTATTGCAAAACGGCTTGTCGCTTCTGCAAGGCGCTCGACAGGATGCACGATGTACTTGGACAGCTTAAAAACGGCAAACACCGTAATAATCAAAACAATGCTGAAAACAAACAAGTAGCTGTAGACGAGCTGCCGGAGATTCGCATAGAATCCGCTTTTGGGCACCGTATAGCCGACGTACCATTCATTTGCCAGGCTCCCTACATTCTCCACCGGGGTAACGACGGAAACATCATTGCCATGCTCAATAAGCTGGTCCTCCTGCCCGGCGATCAGTTCTTCGATAGAATCCTCTTCCATTCCCTGCTCCTCAAGAAAGCTTTCCTCGAGCACGTAGCCCGAGTTCGGGGAGGCAATGTATTCCCCTTCATTATTAACGACAAAGGCCTGACCGGAAAAACGTTCATGCTCGCCCATTTTATTCAGGCGCTGCCAGAGCACTTCCCACAGCGCATTTTCATTAATTGAGGGGGAGATGACAGCCATCACATTTCCTGCATCATTTTCCACCGGTCCTGCGAGAGGAATAATTGGCTGCTTTAAAATTGGATCTATAAACGCTTCTTCAAGCGTTGGATTTCCCTCCCGTGCCTTCTGGTACCATACGCGGTCGGAGACGTTTTTCCCTACCACTTCATCCCGGGTGGACGTAATAATATCTCCATTCGTATCTATGTAAACAATACCCATATATAAATTTTCCGCTTCCACCATTTGTTCAAGCTCGTTTCGTATATCGGAAGGCGCTGCGTTCTCATCCTGCAGCACAGGATTCATCGTCATCATATCCAGGTCGTTCATTCGTTCCGACAGAACGCTCTCCATCGTTAATGACAGATTATTGGATAACAAAAAATAAGGAACCCTCAAGCTGGGATTCCATTTCTGAACGCTGGGATTCGAACAAAACCACCCCAAAGATTAACAGCGGAAGCGCTGTTATGATCAAGGTAATTACCAGAAGCTTAGAACGGAGTTTTCTCAATGTATGTTCACCTGCGTTTCTCTTACTGCCGTGACAATTCATCATTTTCGCCGGATTTATGTAAAAAACCTCCGGAGCACTGTTCACGCGCCGGAGGATGCATAACAATTTAAATAAAACAGGAAGAGTCCCAATGTGCCGTCAAACGAACTTGTTTTTGAACCTGCTCATGGCAGGTGGGTGCCTTGCTTGTTCGTTCATACTTCCCCAAGTATTGAGGCTTGTACTCCAGAACAAGACGACAGGCTCCCAATGTGAATGTGTTGGCTCAAAACGATCAGTGCTTCACGAACACCTCAGGACTCTTCACATTGTTTGATTATATATTAGCACTTTCGTATAATTCGGTCAAGAACGTTACTACAACATTCCAAGGTGCACAGAGCCTTAAAAGGAGCAGATGATGACAGAAACACTAGCCAGGCTTAATGCAACGTATACAGAACACGTAATTGAGGATTTTCAGAAAAAACGGGTCCCTGTGGAAATCCCTCTTTGTTTAAAAGAAGATCATATCGCCTACGGCCACGATCAGGAGATTTCTTACCCTCTCAAGGAGGTACTCGATGTTTCATACCGCTATGAACCTGGAAAAATAGGTTTTCTTTACATTCATACGATTCAGGGCATCCGCACTTTTCAGATCAATTCAGACCCCGGTGCTTTTGTTGAGCAGTTTCATCAGCTTGACCATTTATAGCTTTTTATTCGTCTTCATCTTCTTTTTCAAACACATCGAGCTTAAGATGCAGTTCATCAAGCTGTCTGCTGCTGACTTTCCCAGGCGCCTGAGTCAATGGATCAGTTGCGCTCGCCGTTTTCGGGAAGGCAATCGTATCTCTCAGATTATTTCTGCCTGCGAGGATCATGACGATCCGGTCAAGGCCAAACGCTATGCCGCCGTGTGGCGGTGCACCGTAATCAAAGGCTTCCATAAGAAAATCGAACTGTTCTTTCGCCTCTTCTTTATTAAATCCAAGAGCCGTAAACATTCTCTCCTGCAGATCTTTTTCATAAATACGCTGCGATCCCCCGCCAATTTCATAGCCATTCAACACGAGGTCGTAAGCCTCCGCCCTGATATCCTCCGGCTTTGTTTCAAGCAGGTGGGCATCGTCCTCCACCGGCCTTGTAAACGGGTGGTGCATCGCTACATAACGGTCGTCGTCCTTGTTATATTCCATCAACGGAAATTCTGTCACCCAGAGAAAATTAAACGTGCTGCGGTCAATCATATCGAGCTCTTTTCCGAATTTCAGGCGCAGGGCACCAAGAGAATCCCAGACCACCTGATGGCTGTCTGCTCCAAAGAACAGCAGATCTTCTGCTTCTGCTTCCATCGCTTCCCGGAGCGATGCTGTTTCTTCATCACTTAAGAACTTCGCAACCGGGCCTTTCAGTTCATTTTCCTCTACCTTCAGCCAGGCGAGCCCTTTCGCTCCGTAGGCAGCCACAAATTCTGCCAGATCGTCAATCTCCTTCCGTGACATCTGGTTAGCCACGCCTTTGACGTTCAGTCCTTTAATGATGCCTCCCGAAGCCGCAGCATTTTTGAATACTTTAAAATCACTGTCCTTTAAAACATCGGTCAGCTCTACAAGCTCCATGCCAAATCTTGTTTCCGGCTTGTCGGATCCGTAGCGGTTCATCGCTTCGTAATACGTCATACGCGGGAATGGTGTTTCAATGTCGACCCCGCGCGTTTCCTTCAGCAGTCCGGCCATCATTGTTTCCATCATGGAGAAAAGGTCCTCGGTGTCCAGAAAGGCCGTCTCAATGTCCACCTGGGTAAATTCCGGCTGACGGTCAGCCCGCAGGTCCTCATCCCGGAAACAGCGGACAATCTGGTAGTAACGCTCAAACCCTGAGACCATTAACAGCTGTTTAAACAACTGCGGGGACTGCGGCAGGGCATAAAACTCCCCAGGATGCACCCGGCTTGGCACCAGATAGTCTCTTGCCCCTTCAGGCGTGCTCTTGGTGAGCATCGGTGTTTCCATATCGAAAAAGTCGCGGTCATCAAGAAAACGACGGATAAACTTCGTCGTCTGATGACGGAGCTTGAACGTTTCCTGCATATCTGGGCGCCGGAGATCAAGGTAGCGGTAACGGAGCCTTACATCTTCAGAAACATTAGTATCTGCTTCAATTTGAAACGGCAGCGGCTTCGAGGCATTCATAATCGAAAGCTTATCGACACGGATCTCCACCTTTCCGGTCGGAATTTTTTCATTATACGTTTCTTCATCGCGCTGCACGACAATCCCTTCTACATCGAGCACGTATTCGCTTCGGACCCTTTCCGCTGCGTTCAGTGCCTCCTGGGACTGTTCCGGGGTCGCTACTACCTGTACGATTCCCGAACGGTCCCTGAGATCAATAAAAACAACCTGGCCCAGGTCACGGCGGGTCTGGGCCCAGCCCTTCAATCGTACTTTTTCGCCTATCAGCGCTTCCTGAATGTCGCCGCAATGGTGCGTCCGTCCTATCATTGTGCTTTCCTCCCTGTACGTTCCTGCATAGTAGTAATAAATGCCGACAGCGGCACTTCTTCCTGTTCGCCGGTCTCCATATTTTTAATGTTAACTGCTTCTGCTTCCAGCTCATCGTCACCGATGACAACGGTGAAGGTACTGTTTGTACGATCCGCTGCTTTAAACTGGGCTTTTGTTTTACGGTCCATGTAATCTTTATCGGCTTTAACCCCTGCCCTCCGGAGCTCATGCACCAGGGAAACGGAGCGCTTCTTGGCTTCCTCTCCCATTGCCACAATGTAGCAGTCCAGGTTTTTTTCTGCCGGCAGCTCTACGTTCTGGGTATTGAGTGCCATTAAAAGCCGCTCGATGCTAAGCGCAAAGCCGATGCCAGGCGTATCCGGCCCGCCAATGTCCTCAATCAGCCCATTGTAGCGGCCACCGCCCATAAGCGTCGTAATCGCGCCAAAGCCTTCTCCCTCAATCATAATTTCGAAGGCCGTGTGGGTGTAATAATCAAGACCGCGTACAAGGTTCGCATCCACCTCGTAAGGAATGCCCATTTCATCAAGCATTGCTTTCACCTGGTTGAAATAGCTGCTTGACTCTTCATTTAAGTGATCAAGAATAGAAGGCGCATCTGCCATCAGCGGATGATCTTTATCCTTTTTGCAGTCGAGAATCCGGAGCGGATTGGTGTGCAGGCGCTCCTGGCAGTCACTGCAGAATTCTCCGATACAGGGTTCAAAATGAGAAACAAGCGCCGCGCGGTGAGCTATCCGGCTCTCCTTGTCCCCAAGGCTGTTGACAACCAGCTTCAGGCCCTTGAGATTCATTTCTTCATAAAACTGCATGGCAAGCCCGATAACTTCTGCATCAATCGCAGGATCCGCACTGCCGATTGCTTCCACGCCGAATTGCACAAACTGTCTCATTCGTCCGGACTGCGGGCGCTCATAGCGAAACATCGGCCCAGTGTAATACAGTTTGACCGGTTGTCCGGCCCAGCCGTACATTTTGTTTTCCACGTAGGAACGCACGATGGAAGCCGTATTTTCCGGGCGGAGTGTGAGCTGCCTTCCGCCTTTGTCTTCGAACGTATACATTTCTTTTTGTACAATATCCGTGGAGTCCCCCACTCCCCGTGCAAACAGCTCGGTTTGTTCAAAAACAGGGGTTCTTATTTCACTGTAGTTGAACCGGCTGCAGATATCGTCTATTTTTTGTTCAATAAACTGCCATTTTTCCGATTCACCCGGCAGTATATCCTGGGTCCCTCTTGGAATTCGATAAGCCATGCTCTTTCCTCCCTTAATATGTTCAGTCTTTCCACATAAAAAACCGCCCCTCATGAATCATGAGGGACGGTTGATCCGCGTTGCCACCCTAATTGAAACGACACTCGTTTCCACTTTATGCCTGTAACGAAGGCGTACGTTTATTCCTACCGGCTGCTCGGCAGCATTCGAAATAAAACCTACAAAGTGTCTTTCAACAGGGGAGAAAGAGAAGGACTTCCAGCCTCAGGTCCTTCCTCTCTGGCAGTCTGCCGCGCTGTTTACTTTCTTTATCATCGGCTTTAGCTGTTCTTCTGTAAAACAATCTTACGAATCTTCCCGGGGATTGTCAACCATTTCCCTGGCTTTTCGGGGAATCCAGTATGAGTGTCACCGGGCCGTCATTCGTAAGAGATATATCCATATCCGCTCCGAAAACGCCTGTTTCCACGTGAACACTTTGTTCTGCGAGAAGTTCGTTAAACTGGAGGTAGTATGCTTTAGCCTGCTCTGGCGGGGCCGCCTCCATAAAGTTCGGCCGGCGTCCTTTCTGCGTATTACCATAGAGCGTAAACTGAGGAATAGATAACACGCGGCCGCCTACATCGAGCACAGACCGGTTCATTTTCCCCGCTTCGTCCTCAAAAACGCGGAGATTGCTCACCTTTTCTGCCATCCACGCCAGATCCCTTTTCGTATCCTCTCCGTGAATGCCTACAAAAAGCACCAGTCCTGAAGATATTTCTCCTGTTACTTCATCCCCGACGCGGCACGCCGCCTCTTTGCTTCTCTGCAGTACCACTTTCACGCTGAACGACCCTTTCTTTCCGGTAAATCGTTAATGCATCACCCGCCGCACGGAATAAATGTCAGGGAGCCCCTTAATTTTATCCACAACCCGCCGCAGGTGATCGGTATTGCTGATATTTACTGTTACGTGAATAATAGCCATTTTGTTCTTATCTGCTTTGCCGCTGACAGCGCTCATGTTGGTTTTCGTTTCAGTCACCGCCTGCAGCACAGCATTTAAAAGCCCGCGCCGGTCATAGCCGGTCACTTCAATATCCACATTATAGTTTTTCGATTTCTCAGCCGCGCCTTCCCATTCCACAGACAATAGACGCGGTTCTGAATCTTCGTTTTTAATATTTGGACAGTCGCTCCGGTGCACGGAAACGCCCCGGCCTTTCGTAATAAAGCCTACAATTTCATCGCCGGGAACCGGGTTACAGCACCGCGACAGGCGCACGAGCAGATTATCGACGCCTTTCACTCTCACTCCGGCACCAGTCTTTCTCGTCGGCGTTGCCGGCTGTACGTCTTTGACAGCTTCAGCTACAGACTTTTGTTCAGCCGCCTGTTCCTGCTCCTGGCGGGCCCGGTCAGTCAGCCTTGTAACGATCTGCTTCGGACTGACCCCGTTATACCCTACTGCCGCAAACATATCCTCATCGTTGGAAAAGCTGAATTTGTCGGCTGTTTCCTGCCGGTTCTCTTCGTTTAATATCTCTTTTGGCTCGTAGTTTTGCGCCCGCAGCTCGCGCTCCACCATTTCACGGCCTTTTTGAATATTTTCTTCACGCCGTTCTTTTTTGAAAAACTGTTTAATTTTGTTTTTGGCATGAGAGCTTTTCGTCAGCTTCAGCCAATCCTGGCTTGGCCCGTAGGAATGCTTGGACGTAAGCATTTCCACAATATCGCCGGTGGTCAGCTCATGATCGAGCGGCACCATTTTGCCATTCACCTTTGCCCCAATCGACCGGTTGCCGATCTCCGTATGAATACGGTAGGCAAAGTCTATAGGAACTGACCCCCGGGGTAGCTCAATGACATCGCCCTTTGGCGTGAACACAAATACCATGTCGGAAAATAAATCGATCTTGAGCGATTCCATGAACTCCTGGGCGTCCGGTGTATCATCCTGCCATTCCAGAATTTCACGGAACCAGGTGAGCTTGTCTTCAAGGGACTGTTTGTTCTGCGCGTCTTTGCCCTCCTTATACGCCCAGTGAGCTGCTACACCAAATTCGGCGATACGGTGCATTTCCCTGGAGCGTATCTGTACTTCAAGAGGCTCACCGTTCGGCCCGATGACGGTCGTATGAAGGGACTGGTACATATTCGCCTTCGGCATGGCGATATAGTCCTTGAACCGGCCCGGCATCGGCTTCCAACAGGTGTGAATGATTCCAAGCACGGCGTAGCAGTCCTTAATGCTGTCAACAATAATACGTACAGCCAGCAGGTCATAAATTTCATTAAACTGCTTTTTATCCTTCACCATTTTTCGGTAAATGCTGTAGATATGCTTCGGCCGCCCGTACATTTCGGCATTGATTTTTAAATCATTCACGTTTTCCTGAATGTTATCAATTACCTGGTCAATGTATTCTTCCCGTTCGGCGCGCTTTTGTTTCATCAAATTCACAATACGGTAATACTGCTGGGGCTCGAGGTAACGGAGCGCCGTATCCTCAAGCTCCCATTTGATTGTGAAAATACCTAATCGATGAGCAAGCGGGGCAAAAATTTCCAATGTTTCATTAGAAATACGGCGCTGCTTTTCCGGTGGAAGATGCTTCAGGGTCCGCATGTTGTGCAGGCGGTCTGCAAGCTTAATCAGGATCACCCGGATGTCCTTGGCCATTGCGACCACCATCTTGCGGTGGTTTTCCGCCTGCTGCTGTTCCTTCGATTTGTATTTAATTTTTTTCAGCTTTGTGACACCGTCGACAAGCATGGCAACTTCGCTGTTAAATTCCCGTTCGAGATCTTCGACGGTCACTTCTGTGTCTTCTACCACATCATGCATAAAAGCAGCCGCGATCGTATCAGGATCCAACTGCAGTTCTATTAGAATACCGGCTACCTGAATAGGGTGCAGGATATAAGGCTCGCCTGACTTCCGGTATTGTTCCTGATGGGCTTTTTCTGCATAATGATAAGCTTTATCCAAAAAAGCAACATTCGCTTCGGATAAATAAACGCCCGCTTTTTCCATTACTTCATCAATCGTCATGGAATCACCCTTATTCGCCTTTCCACCTTATAATAGATACACGGTACACCTACCGGACATAAATATCTGAATATGAAGAAATATAACGCTAATTGACTCTAATTTCAAGCCTCAGGCCTTTTTTCCGCCACAGACTCTTCCAGGTATAATAATAACCCCCGAACCACTGGTTGGCAGGGGGCTTAAGACAAATATCCCTATTAATCAAACGTGACTAGAGAATAGATATTGTAGTCATTCAATTCTTTGTTGTTTCTTGCCTCCAGATAGGAAAGCTCGATAAAGAATGCGAGGCCGGCTACAACTCCCCCCAGCTTTTCCACCAGCTGCACAGTAGCTCTTACGGTGCCTCCAGTAGCAAGCAGGTCATCGGTGATAAGCACCCGCTGGCCCGGCTTAATGGCGTCTGTATGAATCGACAGGCTCGCTTCCCCGTATTCCAGGCCGTAATCCTCCGTAATGGTTTCCCGTGGCAGCTTGCCTTCCTTGCGGATCGGTACAAATGCTTTTTCCATTGCATAAGCAACCGGGCATCCGACTACAAATCCTCTTGCCTCCGGGCCGACAATTACATCAACATCATGCTTTCCGGCAAATTCGATCATGTTGTCGATAGCCTCCCGGTACGCCGGGCCATTCTGCATAAGAGTTGTAATATCTTTAAACCGGATTCCCTTTTCAGGAAAATCTTCGATCACTGTTATGTAATCTTTAAAGTCCATGGTTTACCTTCTTCCTAGTATCTAATATAGTTTCTTCCTTTTCCGGCAGCCAGGAAAGGAGCCGTTTTTTTAATTGCGGAAACGGAGTAAACATTAATTCCTGCTCGACATTTCTCGCCTCCATTTTTTCCTGGTAGGAGGAGGAGTCAGTTAAATCTTTTTTCGCAGGCTTTTCCTCTGCCGAGACAACCGCATCCTTCATTTTAACAAAACCTAATTCAAAAAACACTTGACTCATAAAAAACAAATCTTCCGTCTTCCACTGTTTATATTCGGCCAGTTTCCTGCCCTGGCTGTTCAGATCAAACGAACCGCGCTTTTTCAGGAAAGCGTAATACCATTTAAACTGTTCTCTTGAAGGCATCGAATGAAAATACGCTTTTTCTCTTCCCTGAAAGTAGACATAAATGTTCGCCGCCTGCGGGAATACCTCAAGTGCCTGCTTCAGCGTATCGAGAGAGGCCGGCATATCCGCTATCACTACATTCGCCGCGTGATGCGTCTGACCTTCCATATCGGTCCCGTTAAGAATGGCAGCGTGTCCCGCAGATGCCGCCAGCTCTTTCCGCTGTTCTTCTGTGAAAGCCAGAACTGCCGTGTCTGTATTGTCCGCAAACGTCACCCGCTTTTCTTTTCTGCGGTCAAATATTTGAATCTGCTCCACCTTCGCATCCTTTAAAAACAGCTGCGGCTTGCGGAAGCCGTTCCATTCATTGATACTCAGCTCCCCAACGACGGAGACCTCTTCATTTTCTGTCAGACTTTCCGATAAATACCCGAGATGAAATCCGACACAATCAAGCTTTTTCCCACCGGCAGCCAGTGCCATCTTTAAGTGATTTTTCGACGCACCTATCGTTTTCACTGATTCGAGAACCGTTTTTTCAATCCGGAAAACCGGCTTTGGATTGCCAACGCCAAACGGCGCCAGATTTCGAAGGTCTTCGACCGCCTCAATCGTAATGTCATTTACCGAAACATGCACGTCAATGTGCGTCGCCGGAACAAGCAGTTCGCTGCTCAGCGTTTCTTTTGCCTGGCTGACCATGCGGGTCCTCAGGGTGTCGATATCGGCAGGATCCAAAGAAATGCCGGCCGCCATTGGGTGCCCTCCGAACTTTTGGAGCACGTCGCGGTTTTTCGAAAGCTCCTGAAACATATCGAAGCCTTCAATGCTTCTTGCCGAGCCTTTGGCTTCCCCGTTTGCAGCATCAATACTCATAACGATTACCGGACGGTAGTACCTCTCCACCAGACGACTCGCCACGATGCCAATTACGCCGGCATTCCATCCTTCTCCTGCCACAATAATGAATGGATTGTCCTCCACAGGAAAGTTCGTTTCTACTTCTTCCACCGCTTCTTTGGTCATACTTTCCACAAGCGATTTGCGTTCATTATTAAGGTCATCGATCATTTCCGCCCACGATTCCGCTTCGTCAAGCGCATCTGCAGTCAGAAGATGCACAGCCGGATCGGCTTCTTCCATCCGGCCCGCTGCGTTCAGGCGTGGTCCCATCGCAAAGCCGACATGGTCTTCTTCAAGCTGTTCCCCTTCAATGCTGCATATACGTTTTAACGCCTGAATGCCGGGAAGCTTACTATTCGTTAACAGGTCGAGTCCCCGCTGCACGAACAGCCGGTTTTCCTCCACGAGCGGTACAAGGTCACTGATCGTGCCGAGCGTGACAATATCGAGCCATTGAACAGGCTCCTCGGTAAGAAGAGCATGTGCTAACTTATAGGCGACCCCGACCCCCGCAAGCTCTTTAAACGGATACGTGCAGCCTGGTTTTTTCGGGTTAATGATTGCGTACGCAGGCGGCAGCTCCGGAGGCGGCTCGTGGTGGTCGGTAATAATAACATCCATGCCTAAATCATTGGCGGCCTGGATTTCGTTAACCGCCGCGATACCCGTATCCACGGTAATAATGAGTGAAGCTCCTTCATCATGAGCCGACTGAAAAGCCGGAACATTCGGTCCATATCCTTCCGTAAACCGATTAGGAATATACCAGCCAAACGAAGCTCCAAGTTCAGTTAAGAGCCGGATCATAATAGTGGTGCTCGACACTCCGTCCGCATCGTAATCTCCGAAAACGAGAATACGTTCTTTATTTTCAACCGCCTGCTGAATACGGCGGACAGCTTCTTCCATTCCATCAAGCAGATACGGGCTATGTACAATAGACCAGTCATTATGAATCATCTGCCGGACTTTCTCTGCGGATTCAAATCCTCTTGCAGCAAGAAGCCGCGCAGATATTACACTTACATTCAGCTCTTTTTTAAGCTGTTCTGCCAGACGTTCGTCCACTTCGGGCTGATGCCATCTTGTTCGTGACTGCAGCATATACCTCTTCCTCTTTTCTTGCTTTAGCTTTTCAAACGTTCCTTGTCTGCATTCACTATTGTATCGAAAATACTTACGGGATAAAAGCTATTTTATCTGCACCTCCTTCCATAAAAAAGCTTCTTTTCCCGCAAAAGGGAAAAGAAGCGAAAATTAATGCATTTATGATGAACGGCTGGATTTTCCTTTATCATCATTTTCGTGCGTAGTGCCTGTTGTTCTTGAACCGACGGAGGCCCCGTGATCATCCGAGGCTTTCCGGAGACGGCGCACTTCCGCTTTCAGCTTATAGATACGGAACATGCTGAGAAATCCTGCCACCATCGCTCCAAGCAATACAGAAACCAGAATGACAATAATCAGCGGCCATTCCCCTGTGCCAAACAATAAATTTACTTCTACGCTATTTACATTAATCACGGCAAAAACAGCGATAATGAGTGCTAAAATAAGTCCCATGATTAAACCTGTTTGTGCTTTCATTTTTTCACTCCTTTCACAATCTGTGTTCTTCTTTATTATACCCGTATAATTGCAAAAATAACCATAAAAAGCCTCCCTTTCAAAAGGGAAGCCTTTGTTTTTACGACTCTGGTTCTTCTTCTGCTGGCACCTTTTCACGGTTCCGTTTAATTTTTTTCCAGTTCCATATCACCCACAGCTGAGCTGCCAGGAAGACGGAGGAATACGTTCCGGCAACCAGGCCGATCAAAAGGGCGAGAGAAAATGACCGTATGCCTTCGCCGCCGAAAATAAACAGCGCTGCGGCCGCAAAAACGACTGTCAAAACAGTGTTAATGGAGCGCGTGAGCGTCTGGTTCAGACTGACATCCACTACTTCTGCCAGGTCTTCAAACGATTCAATTTCCTCTGCCGGGGGCATGTTTTCCCGGATCCGGTCAAACGTCACAATCGTATCGTTAATGGAATAACCTACAATCGTGAGAACCGCTGCAATAAACGGCACATTCACTTCCACCTGCAGCAGGCTGAAAAAGCCAATAATAAAGAAGGCGTCGTGAAGAAGGGCAATAATCGAAGCAACTCCGTATAAAAACTGAAAGCGGATCGTGATATAAATTATCAGTCCGAGCGAAGCAATCAGCACAGATATAAATGCGTTCTGCGCCAGCTCCTGGCCGACCTGCGGAGAGACCGTGCCCGTATTTGGAACGCTTCCGTACTCTTCTTCAAAATACGTTTGCACAGCAGCTATTTCCTCCTGGGAAAGCTCTCCGATAAAGCGTGCGGAAGCAATTGTATTATTATCTCCGCCAAGTGTAATATCATCCGGCTCCAAATTCCCTTGCACCTCTTCAAAATCAGCGCGCACCTGTTCTTCGGTTAATGGCTCGTCTGCAGAGACCTCTACTCTTGATCCGCTTTGAAAGTCAATGCCCAGGTTCAAGCCGATCGTTGACAAAAGTATGGCTCCGGCAAGAACATAGGCGAGAGTAATCAGGAAAAAGACATTCCGGAATTTGACGAAAGGAATCACCCGTTTTAAGATCTTCCTGCTGTTATTAAGGTTCATGGATGTCACGCTCCTTTACGCCAAACACCTTCGGTTTTTTATTAAAGATCCGGCTGTTCACCCATAGGCCGAGAAGCAGCCTTGTACCAAGCACTGCCGTAATGAAGCTTACCAGTATGCTCACGATCAGCATCAGGGCAAAGCCCTGCACCGAGCTTGTTCCGAAGTAGAAAAGCACCCCGGCAGCAATCAGGGTTGTGACGTTCGCGTCGATAATTGTACCAAGAGACCTTCTTGCTCCTGAACGGTACGCCGATAAAATGGATCTGCCGTATTTGATCTCTTCTTTAATCCGTTCATACGTAATAATATTCGCATCAACAGCCATGCCGACCCCAAGGACAAGTGCCGCTATACCTGGCAGTGTGAGCACTCCCTGGATAAAGTTAAACATCGCAAGTACAAAATAAATGTATGTACTGAGCGTTAACACAGCGATAAATCCCGTAAAGCGGTAGAACACGAGCATGAATAAGAAAATCAGCCCAACGCCAATAAACGTTGCAAAAATGGTTTTATCCATGGCCTGTTCTCCAAGTGAAGCACCAACCGAGTTCGAATATACTTCCTCGAGGTTTACAGGAAGTGATCCCGAATTCAAAATATCCGCAAGGTTTTCCGCTTCTTCGACACTAAAGTTGCCTTCAATCTGAATGTCCTGTGTATACAGCGGCTCGCTCACTGCCGGAGCAGATATGAATTTCGGATCCTCCTTCATGGCTTCCTCTTCGTAGGAATCCCCTTCTTCGTAATCCAGCCAGATGACCAGCCGGTTGTCGGGAGGCTGGTATTCATTAATAATATTTTCCGTTACTTGTCCAAACTGGTCCCCGTCTCTTAAGGAAACCGTGACGATTGGGTTGTTTGAATCGTCAAAGTTCACAGAGGCACTTTCTTCCTGGATGTCACTTCCGGACAGCCGTTCATTATCGTCTACGTCCCTGATGCTCAGGTTCGCTTCTGTAGAAAGCAGCTCCCGTGCGGACTGCTGGTCTTCAACACCAGCGAGCTGCACCCTTATACGGTTGTCACCTTCAATGGTAATATTCGGCTCGGAAACACCCAAAATGTCCACCCGCTGCGTCAGCGCAGCTACCGTGTTCTGCAAAGTTTCATCTGTAATTTCCTGTCCTTCCTCCTGTGGCTCCACTTCATAAAGCACTTCAAATCCGCCCTGAAGATCAAGCCCGAGGTCGATACCGTTCACAATTTTCTCCGACGTTGGGATCATTAACGCCGCCAGCGCAAAAATAATTAAAAAGAAATAAACAATCCTTGATTTCTTTACCATTACAGGTTCATCCTTCCGTGCTTCGATCCGCCGTTATATGATGCTTCTGCTCCCATAAATAAACCAGAGCGGAGCGTGCCGTCTGGTCCATCTCTTTTGTATCCGTGCCGTTCAATGTTTCTCAAACAAAAGCAATTATACGTATTCGCAGAATTAAATGTCAATCGACCTTTTCTGCTACATTACCACTCACCTGGGCCAGTATTTCCTCCAGGGCTTCATCATAGTTTTTCTTTTGTTCGATCTTTTTGTACGATTCGATCGTTTTCTGCTGCATGTAATCGTGCATTTTCATATGCAGTATTGTTTGCACAATTGTATGTAATTCCGGCTCAGCCTGACGTTTTTTCATTTGGCATACGCTCATTTCCCAGATTTCGTCTATATATATGTTTTTGTATCCCAGAGTTTCAAACTCCTTCACTTTGCTCTCAAGTGCCGGATAAACAACAGGCTTCCATTCTTCCCAGGCTTTTTCCATCAGAACACCTCCTGTTTTTCATTATACTTAACCATGAAGATGTGGCAAACATACTTTTTTCACAGGATGAAAAAATCCCCGTTTATTCATAAACGGGAATTCTGTACAAACTATTCATTTACTGTTTCGCGGACCGCGTTCCGGTCAAATGTCAATTTCATGTTGCCGTCTACGTCCACGATAAGTTTGTTTTCATCAATAGCATCAATGGTGCCGTGTATACCGCCGATAGTAACGATACGGTCACCCTTCTGCAGATTCGCATGCATTTCCTTGATCCGCTTCTGCTGCTTTTGCTGCGGACGAATCAAAAGGAAATAGAATATGAGAAACATCAAAACCAATACGATAATTGTACTCACTGTTTCACCCCTTGTCCCTTTAGCTTCCCCGATCTAGAAATTTTTAGCATCCGGACGGTTAAAGCCGTATTGTTCAAAAAAAGTTTCCCGAAAATCGAGCAGACGATCTTGCTGGATAGCCTCGCGTACTTGCTGCATTAAAGACAGCAGGAAATACAAGTTATGGTACGAAGTAAGCCGGACGCCGAACGTTTCTTCACTTTTGATCAGATGCCGGATGTAAGCCCTTGAGTAATTGCGGCAGGTATAGCACCCGCATGCCTCATCAATCGGGCGGAAGTCTCTGGCATTTGAAGCATTTCTTACGACCAGTCTGCCTTTGCTTGTCATACACGTACCGTTTCGTCCGATTCTTGTTGGAAGAACGCAATCAAACATATCTATCCCACGGATAGATCCGTCAATTAACGCATCTGCCGACCCGACTCCCATCAAATAGCGTGGTTTGTTTTGAGGAAGAAGCGGGGCCGTATATTCCAGCACTCGGTTCATCGTTTCCTTCGGCTCTCCAACAGATAATCCGCCTATAGCGTAACCCGGAAAGTCCATTGAAATCAACTCTTTTGCAGATTTTTCACGCAAATGCCGGTAATCTCCGCCCTGCACGATTCCAAACAACGCCTGATCCTTTGGACGCGCATGTGCCTCAAGACACCTTTCGGCCCATCTGGTCGTCCGCTCAACAGATGCTTTCATGTATTCTTCCTCGGCCGGATAAGGCGGGCATTCGTCAAATGCCATCATCACGTCGGCGCCAAGAGAGTTTTGAATCTGCATCGCTTTTTCCGGGGAGAGAAATAATTTAGCTCCGGAAATATGGTTCCGGAAATGAACGCCTTCTTCTTTAATATCCCGCAGCTTGCTCAGGCTGAAGACCTGAAAACCTCCGGAATCGGTGAGAATTGGCTTATTCCAGTTCATGAATTTATGCAGGCCGCCGGCTTCTTCCACAATATCTTCGCCAGGCCGTATCCATAAATGATACGTGTTGCTTAAAATCATCCCTGCGCCCATCGACTCCAGTTCCTCCGGGCTTAATGTTTTTACGGTGGCAAGCGTCCCCACCGGCATAAAGGCAGGAGTATCAAACGACCCGTGCGGTGTGTGCACCTTGCCGAGCCGAGCTCCTGACTGCCGGCACGTCTTAATATGTTCGTATGTTACTGCGGTCATTCGTTATTTCCTCCCGAGTGTATAAGCATTGCATCCCCAAAACTGAAAAAGCGGTACCTTTCGCGTATGGCTTCCCCATATGCCCGGAAAAGAAATTCCTTCCCGGCAAGAGCGCTCACAAGCATCACCAGTGTAGATTTTGGCAGATGGAAATTTGTCAAAAGCGCGTCAATTCCCCGGAACGTATAGCCTGGATAAATGAAAATATCCGTCCAGCCTCTCGCTTCCATAAATTTATTTTCCTGTTTGCCTGCCACGGTTTCGAGCGTACGCGCTGACGTCGTCCCCACTGCAATTATACGTTTGCCTGCCGATTTCGTTTCATTTAAAATTTCGGCTGCTTCCTGCGGGAGATGATAAAATTCCGCATGCATATCATGCTCCTCCACCGTTTCGGCGGATACCGGGCGAAACGTCCCGAGTCCGACATGCAGCGTCACATGCGCCGTCCGAACCCCTTTTGCCTTCAGCCGTTCAAGCAGATTCGACGTAAAGTGAAGACCTGCCGTAGGAGCTGCAGCGGAGCCGTAATGCTCGGCGTACACAGTCTGGTAACGGTCCTGGTCTTCAAGTTTTTCTTTAATATAAGGAGGCAGGGGCATTTCGCCGAGTTCCTCGAGAATCTCAAGAAAAATACCGTCATAGGTGAACACCATCTCCCGCCCCCCGTGATCAAGCAACTTCGTGCATTCTGCCGTCAAACGTCCGTCCCCGAAGGTGACTACGGTTCCAGGCTTCACTCGTTTCGCCGGCTTCACAAGCGTCTCCCACGTGTCACCCTCCTGCTGCAGCAGCAGCACTTCTATCCCTGCACCGGTTTCTTTCTTTTCACCAATGAGCCTTGCAGGCCAAACTTTTGTGTTGTTGAGCACTAAACAGTCACCAGCCTCAAGGTGATCTTCAATCTGATGAAAACGTTCATGCGCAATGGTCTCTTCCTTTGTATTCATCACGAGCATCCGGGACTGATCCCGTTCTTTCAGCGGATGCTGCGCGATCAGCTCCTCCGGCAGTTCAAAATCAAATTCGTTTATATTCATGGCTAACCCTTCCTATTCGTTCAATCACGTAAAACCAAAAGCTATTATATAGGAGTTTACTGTTTTATGCACGAAAGAAATCCAGCACCGCAAAGTGCTGGCTCCTTAAATACGGCTCAAGTATTTTCTTCCTGATACGGATAACCGAAATGCTCGTACGCAAGTGGAGCTGCTTTTCTTCCCCGTGGCGTCCGCTGCAAAAATCCGATCTGCATTAAATACGGCTCATACACGTCTTCAAGCGTATGGGCCTCCTCCCCGATCTTCGCCGCTATTGCCTCCACACCGGCCGGGCCGCCCCGGAAGGTTTCAATTAAGCCGAGCAGGTATTTATGATCAATATGGTCAAGGCCGAGCTTATCCACCTGCAGCCGTTCCAGGGCATGATTTGCCAGTTCCATCGTGATGCTTCCGTCCCCCTGCACCTGGGCAAAATCACGCACCCGTCGCAGCAGCCGGTTCACTACCCGGGGCGTCCCGCGGGATCTTCTGGCCAGCTCGTAGGCTGCCCCTTTATCAATACTGAGCTGGAATAAATCTCCCGAACGCCGGACAATTTCAGCCAGGTCCTCCTCCACGTAGTATTCCAGGCGCGCATGCACTCCAAAACGATCTCTGAGCGGTGCGGAAAGCAGGCCCGCTCTCGTAGTGGCGCCAATCAGCGTGAACGGGGGAAGATCAAGGCGGACAGAACGCGCAGAGCTGTCCTTGCCAATCACGATATCGATGCAAAAATCCTCCATCGCCGGGTAGAGGACTTCCTCCACCGCCCGGGGGAGCCGGTGTATCTCATCGATAAAAAGTACGTCACCGGGCTCGAGAGCTGTCATGACCGCGGCCAGATCTCCGGGCCTTTCAATAGCAGGACCGCTCGTCGTCCGGATGTTTACATTCATCTCACGTGCAATAATCATGGCAAGCGTCGTTTTTCCAAGGCCGGGCGGTCCGTAAAGCAATGTATGGTCAAGCGGCTCTTCCCGAAGCTTAGCCGCTTCAATAAACACTTCCAGGTTTTCCTTTACTTTCCGCTGTCCGATATATTCCCGGAGCCGGTCCGGACGAATGCTTTGTTCCACCAAATCTTCTCCTGATTCTGCTTCCTGAGAAACAATTCTATCTTCCAAGAATTTTTCCTCCTCCGTTTTCTGCTATGTGAGCATCCACTGCAGGGCTTTTCTTACATATTCATCTGCACTCAGCTGTTCTTTCTCCAAATGCGGGCGCACTTTTTTGATTTCTTTTTCTCCGTAGCCAAGAGCCGTCAGCGCTTCAAGCGCTTCCTCGAGGTCTCCGCCCGGCTGCTGCTCGTCAAGCAGGGACACCGGCGCTCCCGCAACTGTTACCGCATCATAAACGCCGGTCAGTTTTCCTTTCAGGTCGATAATCATCTGCTTTGCTGTTTTTTTACCGACCCCCGGGAATTTCGTTAAAAACGTTTCGTCTTCGTTTTCAATAGCTCCTACGACCTGCCCCGGGTCCCCGGAGGCAAGAATCGCCTGAGCGCCTTTCGGCCCTATTCCCGAAACCTGCAGCAGCTGTTCAAACAGCTCGCGCTCTTTTCTTGAACGAAAGCCGTACAGACGATTCACGTCCTCTTTTACATACTGATATGTATATACTACTGTTTCTTCATCTGTCTGCTGGCCGTTAAATACAAAAGGATTAGAGCAATAGATTAAATAGCCGATCCCGTTGTTTTCAATCGTGATCGTGTCTCCTTTTATATGATCCACGCGTCCCTTTACGAATTCGATCACTGCGGTCCTCTCCTTGCCTTATTGAAATGCGAACATGCTTTCCTATATCATAGCAAAGATCGCCCTCGTTGAAAAATGACTATTCGCCCAGTCTGCCAAACGGCTGCGCGTTAAAAACCTTCCACCGCCGGGGTGAAAGGTTTACTGGGAAACTTCCAGACGTTCCATCTGCTCTTCTTCTGCTTCAAAGTTATGGTATACGCTCTGCACATCGTCATTGTCTTCCAGCGTATCGATCAATTTGAGCATTTTCCGGGCATGCTCATCTTCTAACTGGGCTTTCGTTTCCGGAATCATGGTAACCTCCGCCGTGGAAAAGTGATACGTATGCTCCATAGCCCCTTTTACAGCCTCGAAATCCTCGGGCTCCGTGTAAATATAAAAGCCGTTGTCATCGTACTCCACATCATTCGCTCCGGCTTCCACCGCTTCAAGCATGAACGTATCTTCATCGGATTCAACGTTTTCACGGTCGACGGCCAGAAATCCTTCTTTATTGAAAAGAAACGAGACACAGCCATTCTCCCCGAGGTTTCCTCCATTTTTGTTAAAAGCGGCGCGAATATCCGCCACAGTCCGGTTTTTATTGTCCGTTAACGTTTTTACCATTACAGCCGCTCCGCCGGGGCCGTACCCTTCGTACGTCATTTCTTCGTACTGCAGTTCTGCGCCCTGTCCTTTTGCTTTTTTGATGGTCCGCGTAATATTTTCATTTGGAATATTCGCTGCCCGCGCTTTTGTGATCGCCATACGCAAACGAAGGTTCTGGTCGGGATCATCTCCTGCCTCCCGGACAGCGGCGAAAATCTCCTTCGACAATTTTGTGAATATCTTTGCCCGCCTGGAATCCTGAGCTTCTTTACGGCGTTTAATATTGTTCCATTTCGAATGCCCTGCCATTACGTTTCCCCTTCCTGTCTTCACCGCCCGATATAGATTAAAACGGCGGCAGTTTTTAATTTACAATAAAAACACATTACCGCTATGATATAGAGTAGCAACCAACAAAGTGAGGTATTATTATGCCTAATCATTCATCTAAAAAAATGCTTGGAGCCGACCGGCGCAATCAGCTGCTCGAATGGCTTGAAATGTCCGCACGGCCGCTGACCGGGAGCTCTCTTGCTTCAAGGGCGAGCGTCAGCCGCCAGGTCATCGTCCAGGACATGTCGTTACTGAAAGCCCAGGGACATCCAATTCTCGCCACGTCCCAGGGCTACATTATTATCAAAAACAAGGAAACGCACCAAACGGTACGAAAGCGCGTAGCCGTCTCCCATCCTTCCGACCCGGAGAGCACCCTCGAGGAGCTGTACTTGATCGTAGATCACGGGGGGAAGGTTGTTGATGTTTCCGTTGAGCATCCCGTGTACGGAGACATTACCGCATCCTTAATGATCGAGAGCCGGATTGATGCGGACCGCTTTATTGAGAATATGAAAAACACAAATGCTTCCATGCTCTCAGAGCTGACCGCCGGCGTGCATCTTCATACCATTGAAATTTCTTCGCTCGCTCAGTTCAACATTCTGCTTGAAGCTTTAGAAAATCATGCCTACCTGATCAACGAAGACAATTAGCCTGATGTCCGGCTGTCTACCTTCGCCTCGGCTGTAGAGAGTTCAAAGCACGGATAATGCCCGAGAACCCGGACACCGAAGCCGAGGGCCTCAAGCTCCGCAATAACGCCTGGAATCAAAATATCGTCCTCCGGCTGTTCCACGTCCATCACAAAAAAGTAATTTCCAATCCCGGTCTTCATCGGCCGGGATTCAATTTTTGTTAAATTTAGCTTCCGCCATGAAAAAGCTGCGAGTACTTGGTGCAAAGCCCCGGGGTAGTCGGACGGCAGCGTAATGACCATCGTCGTCCTCTCCGTTGCTTTCTTTTCTTCCGAAAGACCTTCTGCTCGGTCTTCACTGCCTGCGAGCACTACAAAGCGGGTGTGGTTGTTCGTATAGTCATGAATGTTTTCCTTCACGATCTCCAGACCGTACTGCTCCGCAGCAAGCCTCGTCGCAATAACCACCCCTTCGGCAGCACCTTCACTCAGTTTTTTTGCAGCGGCGCTCGTGGAATTCGTGAATTGTGCTTTCGTCTCCGGCATCCACCGGCTTAGAAACTCATGGCACTGGGCGATGGCGTGCGGGTGTGAATGCACAAATTCCGCCTGTTCCCATTGCTCCTTTTCCTCCGGACGAGCCAGCAGGTGCTGCTCAATCGGTACAGTCACTTCTCCAATAACCGGCAGTTCATGCTTATGAATCAAATAGTCCAGGGTCACATTCACCGATCCCTCGATCGCATTTTCAAGCGGTACGACAGCAATATCTATCTCCTGCTGCTCGGTCAGCTTCATCCCTTCTGCAATCGTATCAAAGGGCTCGAGCACCTGCTCATGAAACAGCACCCGCGCTGCCATTTCTGTGAAAGTCCCCCTCGGGCCAAGATATCCCACTCGCTTCACTCTCTCCACTCCTTTACCTTTCTACTCTTTACAGCGATCCGGAGCCAACTATTTCAGTCTTTTCCACAAATTCCATTCCCTGAATTTTGCGGACAAAGTCACGGATTTCCAGACTGAGCGCCGACGTATCAACAGTTAACGTGATGTTGGCCCGCCCCTGCAGTGGAATCGTCTGATTAATGGTCAGGACGTTTGAATTCGCTTCTGCTACAATACGCAGCAGCTCCGAGAGGGAGCCTGAACGGTCGGCGAGCTGGATCGATAATGTAATAATCTTCTCCTGTATCATCGTATGGAACGGAAAAATAGCATCCCGGTATTTGTAAAATGCGCTGCGGCTCAGATCCACATGCTGTACCGCTTCTGCCACCTTGTGCACCTTCCCGCTTTCGAGCAGTGCTTTTGCTTCCAACGTTTTCTGCATTGCATCTGTCAACAGATCTTCCCGTACAAGATAGAAATGATCAATTCTGTCTGCCACTGCTTTCACCACACTCTTTTATACTCTGATTTATACTGACTGGTCACCCATCAACAAATTCGAACTCAAAGTCCAGCAGCCTTACTGTATCACCGTGCTTAGCTCCTCGCTCGCGCAGTGCTTCATCAACGCCCATGTTGCGCATTTTCCTTGAAAAACGCTGCATTGAATCTTCGTGGGAGAGATCCGCCATTCTATAGTGTTTTTCGATGTCCGGTCCGTAGAGCACATAAGCACCGTCGTCGGCACGGCCGATATAAAACGGAGCTTCTTTTTCATCAAGCGTGTATACCACTTTTTCTTCCTGGTCCTCTTCATCATATAAATGAAAGGCAGGTGTCGTTTCCACCAGGTCCGCCACTCGTTGCAGAAGCGGCTGAATGCCCTGCTTTCTAAGTGTAGATACAGGAAACACTTCAATACCTTCCGGGAGCTTCTTTTTAAACTCTTCAAGCTGTTCCTCCGTGCCTGGCATGTCCATTTTGTTAGCCATTACCACCATTGGACGCTCAAGCAGCCGGAGGTTGTGCTCCCGCAGCTCCGCATTGATCTGCTGGAAATCCTCAAACGGGTCACGGCCTTCAAGCTCTCCGGCCATGTCCACGATATGCACAAGCACCCGTGTCCGTTCAATATGCCGCAGGAATTGGGCTCCGAGCCCAACGCCTTCATGAGCTCCAGCAATAAGTCCCGGGAGGTCCGCCATGACAAAGCTTTTTCCTTCTCCTGCATCCACAACGCCGAGGTTCGGCTTCAGTGTAGTAAATGGATAATCGGCAATTTTCGGCCGTGCCGCTGATACAATAGACAATAGCATGGATTTACCGACGCTCGGAAAACCGACGAGACCAACGTCTGCCAGCACCTTCAGCTCAAGCTGAATGTCTTTTTCCTCCGCCGGTTCACCTTTTTCGCTGATTTCCGGAGCTGGGTTGGAGGGAGAAGCAAATCGCGTGTTCCCACGGCCGCCACGGCCGCCTTTTGCCACTACCACGCGCTGTTTATGCTCTGTTAAATCCGCAATCATAGCCTCGGAGCTGCGGTCACGGATGATGGTACCCGGCGGTACACGGACAATTAAATCTTCGCCGCCTCTGCCGTGCTGGTTTTTGGATCTTCCATTGTCTCCGCGCTTTGCTTTAAAGTGGCGCTGATAACGGAAGTCCATCAATGTCCTGAGCCCTTCATCCACTTCAAAAACTACATCTGCGCCTCTGCCTCCGTCGCCTCCGGCCGGTCCGCCGTCCGGGACATACTTTTCCCGACGAAAGGCGACCATGCCATCTCCGCCATCGCCGCCTTTTACATATAAATTTACGTGATCTACAAACAATTCTTTCACCTCATTAGTATTCTTACTGACCGCCTGCTTGATCGACAATGACGCAATATAGGTGTTCTGTGCTTACTTCTATATACTCAATCATATCTATCATTACGGACTCTTTTCGTATCCACTGTTCAAGCCTCTCGGGACTCTTTAATTCACCTTCAAAATCGAGCTCCAGACACGGAAGCCCGCCATCGTTCTGGTTGATGGAAATTTCGAGATGGTTATTTCTCGTTCGCTCGGCCTGTTCATCAATGTGCGCTGCCAGACCTTGAAAAAAACGAGTCCATTTTTGATCGTCCGGTTTGGCACTGAACGTATCCTCCACCTCAAAATCAATGGAAAACCAGTGTTCCTGCCAGTGGAACGTTATCAGTTCGACAGCGAACGTTGGAGCCTGTACATTTGACAGCTTGGCTTCATGGGAAGCTTTAAAGCTCGTTTTTTCGATCACTTTCTGAAGCTCTTCCACTTTACCAAGCGCAGCGTGTGTTTTCAGAAGCTGCAGGACATTCATCCAGTCATGCCGGGAATGCTTCAATACGTCCAATTTCTCTTCAGCGTTCATAGGAGTTACCGCCTTTCCACTTCACTGCGCCGCTGCCGTACAGTTTGTTCCACTGCTTCGAACGCAAAACTACTCACATATGGTACACTTTATTGTATCACATGTCACGTGGTAAACGTATCCGGGCATGTACACTTCTTCACTCCCTATACATTGAAAATCATACACAGAGAGGGTGCTGACATATGAACCGACCACTCATTTACGGAAATACACCGACCTTCCTTCATGCTTCTTCAGTAGCAAAGGATTTATCGAAAGCAGCAAACTATCAGGCAACTATTTACGGCGTGCCATGGGAGGGAGCGGTAACCTGGGGAGCGTATACAGGCTGTGAGCTTGGTCCGAAGGTGATCCGCCAGTGCTCCGAGCGCTACAGCGGCTATCTGCCTGAGCTTGACGGCATCGATGTACTCAGCCATTACAGCCTCGCAGATGCCGGCGACGTTTCCACCACGCCAGCCGACGTCCCGGCCACGATGGAAACAATTCAGTCCTTCGCTTCTTCTTTATGGGCATCCGGCACTTTTCCTGTCGGCCTTGGAGGCGACCACGGCATCACATACCCGGTCGTGCGGGCGCTTGGTGAAACTACCGGAAAAAAAATCGGCATTATTCATATCGATGCCCACTTTGATAATAACGACGAATCGATGGGCGACGAGTTCGGGCGAGGTTCCCCGTTTGCCCGCCTGTATGAATATGAGCAGGTGAGAAACGAAAGCCTCGTGCACCTCGGCATTCACGGCCCGCGCAATAAAGCCGTCAATGGCAGATCCGCCAAGGAAGCGGGCGCTGTTACGATTACCATCGACAAAATCCGAAATGCTCCGGATTTAAAGGCGTTTGCCAGAGAAGTCTATGACACCGCTTCTGAGGGGACCGACGAAGTATATTTAAGTATCTGCAGTGATATTTTAGATTATGCCTACAATCCGGGCGGCCCGGCGGATGCCAACGGTCTCCACCCCGAGCAGCTGCTCACTCTCATTCATGAATTCGGTATACACGGAGTCTGTGGCATGGATTTTGTTGAAGTCTATCCGCAGCAGGACCAAAATGATTTTTCCTCCCACTTTGTCACACTGGCTGTGCTTTATGTACTTGCCGGCAGATTAAAGCAGGAAGGAAAAGCATAGCAATACAAGGAGGCGCCCTTTCGTCATCGAAAGGACGCCTTTTTATATTACGAGGAAACCTTCTGTTCCACTAAAGAATCAATCGCGTCACCGAGCGCCTCTAAAAATTCACGCTGGCTGTTTGGCATTTCCGGCCGGTAGTATGCCGCTCCCACACTGTCGCAGGCATCTTTACATTCAACATCATTATCAAACAATACTTCAAGATGATCCGCTACAAATCCTACCGGACAGTAGACGAATGACTCATAGCCGTATTGATGGTGCAGATCCTTCGTTAATTCCTGCACATCCGGTCCAAGCCATGGATCCGGGGTGTTGCCTTCACTCTGCCAGCCAATATCGTAGTGCTGAACATTGGCACGCTCTGCGATCCATTGGGCGGTTTCTTTCAGCTGTTCCGGATACGGGTCTCCTTTGGCGATGATTTTTTCCGGCAGGCTGTGAGCAGAAAAGATAACACACGTTTTCTCTTCATCAAGCCCGTCAAGCATAGTACGCACCCGTTCAGCCCAGTAGTGCAGAAACTTTGGCTGGTCGTACCAGCTTTCTACACTGTGAATCGCCGGGCCATGGATGCGGGAGGATTCTTCCTGGGCCCGTCCATTATAAGACTTTACGCTGAATGTCGAAAAATGCGGCGCGAGGACGATGCTGTACGCCTCTTCGATGCCGTCCTCTTTCATTTCAGCAACAGCATCCTCGATAAACGGGTCAATGTGCTTTAAACCAATATAAACGTGAAATTCCCGTTCCGGGTGACGTTCGTTCATCACCTCGCCCAGGCCATAGGCCTGATCCTCCGTAATTTTTGCAAGCGGGGACACCCCGCCGATTGCTTTATAGCGGGAGACCAGATCCTCCAAAGCTTCTTCGGATGGTTTGTTTCCACGCCGGATATGGGTATAATAGCTTTCTACTTCGTCGAGGCTTCTCGGAGTTCCATAAGCCATCACCAGAAGGCCGGTTTTCTTTTTCATCGTCTTCCCTCCAACTGTTCTTTCGAATATTCGTGAACGAAAGCTGTTAAACGTTTCAACGTATCAGGCTTCACATCCGGGAATACACCGTGCCCCAAATTAAAAATAAACCCGGGATGCTGAATGCCTTCATCAATAATAGCGGCAGCTCTTTTCTCTATTTCCGGCCACGGAGCAAGCAGCAGGCTCGGATCCATGTTGCCCTGAAGCGTTTTAGTGACGCCCCGGTTTCTTGCTTCAAGAATGGAGGTCCGCCAGTCCAGTCCAATAATAGAGAGAGGCAGGTCGTTCCAGTCTTCAAGCAGATGGCCGGCACCGACTCCAAACATGGACACCGGCACGTTCTTTTCTTCCAAAGCCGCAAAAATTCTGCTCATGACCGGCTTCACGTACTGCCGGTAGTCGGCGGCGTTTAAAGCACCGACCCAGGAGTCAAAGATTTGAATAGACTGGGCACCGGCCTCTATCTGGGCACCGGCGTACCGAATCACCATATCGCCAAGCGTCTCCATCAAGGCAAACCAGGCGTCCGGCTGGGAGTACATAAAGCTTTTCGTCCGGTGGTAGTTTTTCGACGGGCCGCCTTCAATCATGTAGCTTGCCAGGGTAAATGGGGCCCCGCTAAAGCTGATTAACGGCACATTCAGCTGCTGACGCAAAAGCTTGATTGTTTCAAGCACGTAGTCGATATCCTTTTCCGGTTCAAGCGTTCCAAGCTGTTTTACATCGTCCAGCGTTTCAATCGGGCGGTCAATCACCGGGCCGATGCCTGGTTTTATTTCTACATCTACGCCGATAGACGGCAGCGGTGTCATAATGTCTTTATATAAAATAGCCGCGTCGTTTTGATACTGCTCCACAGGGAGCCGGGTTACATATGCACACAGTTCGGGGTCATGAGTAATTTCCACCAGCGAATACTTCTCTTTTAATTTACGGTATTCAGGCTGTGACCTCCCTGCCTGGCGCATGTACCATACCGGCACGTGTCCGGTATAGTTTCCTCCTGCTGCTTCTAAAAAAGTATTATTGTATAAGGTTTCTTTCATTTTTGGGCACTTCCTCTCTGCCTGCTCACCATTCAATTTCGCACAATCACCTTTTCTGTTTTTACCATAACCTGCCCGATCCTGTCATGTATAGTGCATTTCGACAACATTCATAAAAAATTCATGAACGCCGGGCGCAAATAAGGCAGCCCGCCAAGGCTGCCTCTAATTCTCTGTTACCCTCCTATTCCAAAAATAGAACGGGCCTGTACCTCTGCCGTGTTCGACTTTTCACCCTCCTGGTTTGTCGGTTCATAGGAAGGGACGACAATATACTCTCTTAAATTAAATGGGTTTGCATTTTGGATCGTGTAGCTCCCCTGTCCGCGGACCTGATCGATTTCTTCGCGTTCTCCGTCTGTCACTTCGTAAATTGTGTAATTAACACGATCGTCTTCAGATGCTTCCCACGTAAGCTCCACGTTTAAGAAGCCATCACCGGCAAATGTAAGATCCCCTTCAAGCGAATCAATTTCCGGAAGCTCCACAGGCTCCTCCAAATCACGTACACCTTCGGGTTTTTCAAAGTCTACCGCGCTGTTTCCAGCAGGTGTTTCGTTCAAAATGGATTTAAACAGCTCTACCGCATGGGAACTGCCGCCGGTTAAATAATTGTCTTCGGTTGTCTGGTCATACCCCATCCAAAGCGTGCCCGTCCACTGCGGCGTATAGCCGGCGAACCAGGCGTCTCTTGCCCCGTCTTCGACCGCTTCAAATGAAGTGGTTCCCGTTTTACCGGCTAAATCATACGAGGTGCTTCCGGCTGATGCTGTTCCGTTTTCCACTACATTTTCGAGCATACGGGTCATGTACCATGCATTCTGCGGGTCCATCACCTCCTGCTCTTTTGTTTCATTTTCCACAATAATATTTCCGTTACGGTCTTTGATGTTTGTAATAAAGTACGGCTCTGTTTTTGTTCCATTATTTGAAAACGTCGTATACGCTTCAGTTAACTGGGCCGGGGTGACCCCGTTTTCAAGACCGCCAAGAGCCGTCGCCAGTCCGTCCCCCTGGGGCTCGATACCTGATTCCTCTAAAAAATCATTCGTTGCGCTGCGGTCAAGCCTGTCATAGAGCCATACTGCTGATGTATTGATGGACTGCTCCAGCGCTTCGCTCATCGTCACCTCGCCCTGAAACTCCCCGCTGTTATTTTTCGGGGAGTAGCCGTCGTAATCCAGTTGTTCATCCTTGAGTGTCGAATAAGGCTCATAATCCCCGGATTCAAGGGCCGGTCCATACACTGCCAGTGGTTTAAAGGCTGAACCCGGCTGCCGCTGCACCTCCGCCCGGTTCATCCCCTGGCGTTCGTAATCCCTGCCGCCCTGCACCGCGACAACTCCGCCGCTGCTGTGATCCATCATAAAGAAGGCACTCTCCGCATCCTCCGATCCGTCCGGGTAATACGTATCTTCCTGCATCAGGCTGTAGGAAGCTTTTTGCATATCTTCGTTCATCGGCACCTGGATCGTATATCCGCCTTTGTAAATTTCTTCAGGTTCAATGTTGTATTTTTCCTGAGCTTCCTTCATGAGCATATCCACATACGTGTAGTATTCCGGATGGGTCTGCTGCTCCTGAAGACCGGAAGGAAGAGACGCAGAAGTTGCTGCCGCTTTTTCTTCTTCTGATATGTACCCTTCCCGTTCCATAATGGCGATGACAGTGTCTCTTCGTTCTTTGGCCTCCTCCGGCTCATCCACCGGTGAATAGTTGCTCGGCCCTTTCACCATAGCCGCAAGCATAGCGCCTTCTTCAACGTTCAATTCGGAAGCGTCTTTCCCGAAATACTGCTGAGAGGCAGACTGGATTCCGTAAGCTCCGTGACCGAAGTAAATCTGGTTTAAATAGTACCCCATTACTTCATCCTTGGAGAATTTCTTTTCAAGCCCCATAGCAATCAGCACTTCCTTCGTTTTACGTAAGAAGGTCTGGTCACTCGAGAGAAAAGCATTTTTCGCCAGCTGCTGGGTAATCGTACTTCCGCCCTCAACAATTCCACCGGCTAAAATATCACGGTACAGCGCACGCGCAATCGCTCTCGGGTCAATACCGCGGTGGTCATAAAACCTAATATCTTCAATGGAAATAAATGCTTCTTTTACATGATCCGGTATCTGTTCTTCGTCGATAACTTCCCTGTCCTCTGAATACAGCTCCGCCAGCTGTTCCCCGCTGTCATCAACTATTGTCGTTGTTTCATTCATCGTCAGCTGCTTTTCACTGATCGCAGCAGCGCCGATGACAACGGAGGATAAATATATGCCAAAAATCAGAAGAAAAGCCGCCGCAGCTATCAGCAGCCGTTTTCCCCATTTCCGTTTATTCATGAGCTCTGCCACCCTCGCTTTTTACACAAATATTCTATCCCGCTTTAGTCGGCAGACATTTCGTTAAGTTACACGGAAACAGCTGGATGTTTTGCATACTTCACCTGAATGCTGCCGACGACAAGCTCTGCCTCAATATTTAATGTTACCTGTGTCTGCTCTTTCGCCTTATGCTCGACCTTCATCGCTGCCTTCAGGCCCTCTTCCTTATAGCCGAGCACCTTCGTTTCGCCAACAAGTGTTTTTGCGTCGACGTTAACGTCCCAGTTCTCCGGAACAAAAAGCTTAATGCTCCCGGCCATGCCGCTGATTCGTACAGGTACTGTCTCTTCCTCTGTTTTAGCTTTCGAAAAATCTATAATCACTTCGCCTGCTCCGTACTGGACGGCAGCTTCACGGAGTCTGAAGGGTTTCTTTATATACACACACTGACCTGCCAAAAAGCGGTGCTGTGCCGGAAGCTCCCGTTCCTGCCCGGCCCGGCGCACCTCATGTGCGTAGGAGGTGCTTCTTTTGTTCCGGCTTTTTTCCTCAGACGTATTCAGGTCTTTATCGATATCTATTTCTCTGCGGGAGCTGCTCCACCAGAAATAAAACAGAATAATACCCGCAAGGAAGAGCACAGTGATGACCGCTGTAAATATAAAAGGCACATCCGCCCGGTTGGATACGTGCAGCAGAGCGAGACCGACAAACATGGCACTGAGCCAGTAATTCCGCTGGTAGACAAAAAAGCAGGCAAGGCTTAATGCTATGATAGGCCATATGAATAAACTCGCGTCAAAACCGAGCTGGGAGGATACGATACTTACGCCGGCAATAATAATACCCAGTCCTAAAAAACCGGTTCTTTGGCTCATGCTTTCTTTCCGCCCTTCTTCTGTTTATTTTATAAATATACGCAGCAGGACGACCGCCCGTCCCAGATTTCCTTATTTTATTTTCCGGAAAGGATCATGTATGATAAGAAAATACTATACAGCTTATATATCTATTATACGCTACTCCTGAATGGAGACACACCTATTTTCATTCTGTTCATTACGTTTCAATAAAGGATGTGAACCTTTGTGGATAATTTATTCAGCAGATTAGAAGAGCTTTACCCGGAAATGGTCGAGATTCGCAGGTATCTGCACCAGTACCCTGAGCTTTCCTTTGAGGAAGAACAGACGCCAGCCTACATAGCCGATTACCACCGGAAGCTGGGGCATGAGGTGCGTACCAATGTAGGAGGGCGCGGTGTCACCGCAGTTCTCCGCGGGGAAAA
Organism: Marinococcus tarijensis; assembly: GCF_054971385.1. Lineage (NCBI taxonomy): Bacteria > Bacillati > Bacillota > Bacilli > Caryophanales > Bacillaceae > Marinococcus > Marinococcus tarijensis. The sequence continues at coordinate 49,071 of NZ_JBQOJA010000013.1, forward strand.
ACCCGGGCCCGTCATCGCTCTCCGGGCGGATTTTGACGCCCTGCCCATCCAGGAGGACACTGGTCTTCCTTTCGCTTCAAAGACGGACGGCGTGATGCATGCCTGCGGTCATGACGGCCATACCGCGTATCTGCTTGTCCTGGCTAAAGCCCTTCAGGAGGAAAAGCACAGCTTAAGCGGCACTATTGTTTTCATCCACCAGCACGCGGAAGAATATGCTCCCGGCGGCGCGATTGAGATGATCCGGGACGGCTGCCTTGAAGGGGTGGACGTCATCTTTGGCACGCACTTATGGGCAACGGTGCCCTACGGGACTGTGCAGTACTGCGAAGGACCGATGATGGCTGCTTCAGACCGTTTTCATATTACGATTCGCGGCAAGGGTGGGCACGGGGCCCAGCCGCACCTTACTAAAGACGCTATTGTAATCGGATCCCAGGTGGTCACCAGTTTACAGCAGATTGTGAGCCGCCGCCTCGATCCGCTTCATTCCGGAGTGCTGTCCGTTGGCTCTTTTGAAGCTGTCAATGCCTTTAACGTGATTGCCGACAGCGCGAAGCTTACCGGCACTACCCGCTGCTTTGATGAAAACGTGCGGGACGTGTTCGAAGAAGAAATCGGAAAAATTGTCCACGGCACCTGTGAAGCCGCCGGAGCCGAAGCCGACTATGAATACCTGCGCGGCTATCCCCCGGTAGACAACCACCGTAACGAAGCCCAGTTTATTGCTGAATGTGCTGAAAAAACAGCGTTGGTAAAGAAGACAGAATATATGAGCCCCTCGATGGCTGGAGAGGATTATGCGCATTATCTCCAGCATGTGAAAGGAACCTATTTCTTCACAGGAGCCGGCCATCCGGACTGGGAAACGACGTATCCGCACCACCATTCGAAATTTGACATTGATGAACGGGCGATGCTCACCGCAGCCCAGGTCATCGGAAGAGCCGTTTTGGAATACCCCGGCACTTCTTCATAATCACAGGCCCCCTTTCTCCTCGCGGAAAGGGGGCCTGTCGTCTTTTATACCATCTCTTTTTGCTTTCTCCGGGTAACCCAGCGGGGATAATACAGAAGAAGCAGCGCCACAAATAAAATAAGTGCTGCGGTTACCAAAAGCGACTGCCCGATCCAGGCGTGAAGCAGAACGATTCCCGCTCCCTGCACCGTCAAAAGCGCTCTTGTAAACGTAATAAATGCCTGTTCCTTCCACTTGACGGGCACAGGATACAGATCCGGCCAGTCAATGGTGGCATAGTGGCTTTTCAGAGCCTGCAGCTGTACAGCGGTCATATAAAGAAACAGTCCGCCAATCCCAAGGCGCATCCATTCCGGAGCAAAGGCGTACATAATCAACCCGCAGACGACAAGCAGACGGATAAACATACCTGCGTATTCTCCTGAACGAACAAAAGCTTTGCCGTACAAATACAAATACGTATTTTCCTGCTTATGGGAAATTTTATCCACAAGTGATGCCAGCCAGCGCCGGCGTTTGATTTTCACTTCAATATGGGGGACTTCCGCAAACGACTGAACAAACCGGTAAAATTTCGCCAGCTGATGGTTTTCGGCTTCTAAAAGCACTTCCCAGCGCAAAAGCAGGGAAGCAGAACGCCTCTTTACCAGCTGCCAGTGCCCGATCATTCCAAGGAGTCCAGCGCCGGCCAGAAAAATGCTCCCCCACCAGGCAGCGAGCATTAAAAGAGCCGGCCAGACCCAGCGAACCGCTGTGGATATGTAACGATGAGTATGGTTGTGCCATTTCCATTCTTCCCATTTAATAAATGTTGTCAAAAAGGTTATTACGAGCAAAAGCAGAAGCATGCCGATATAACCAGCGCCCCCGGCGGCGGTGCGCTCCTGAATAACCGGGCCGAGAACGATATATACGGCCAGTACTTCCACTCCCTGCAGAGCCGCTGAGTAGCGAATGGATTTTTTGAAAAATGGCGCCATCCGCTTTTCAAGCGGGAGAAGAAATACAAGGTCTCCGGACTGAACAAATGGCCGGATCGGCCCGCGAAGCGTTAATACAGAAAAAATCAGCCAGAGAGCAATTACCACCCACGAAGACTGTGGGAGCCAGTCCAGAAAAGCCGGGTAAAATACTGCTCCGGCGAACAGGAGAATATACAGTGCAAACATAAACCCGCTGTTTCCGATTAACCGCAGGTAACGGCCGGCCTTTCCCCAAAAAGCTCCTGCCCGCTCGTTCCACCATTGCCCGGTCATGATGTGATTTCTCCTTTGGTTACTTCAATATACAAATCATCAAGGTTCGCTCCCGGCATACCTGCCTGATCCTGGATTTCCTTCATGGTTCCCTTCAAAGCGACCCGTCCTTCATGCAGCAGTACAAAGCGGTCACAATAGCGTTCTGCGGTCGCCAGAATATGCGTCGACATTAAAATCCCCGCTCCGTTTTCTTTCATTTCCACCATCATATCGAGCAGTGATTTAATGGCTACCGGATCGAGCCCGACAAACGGTTCATCGACGACGTACAGCTTCGGCTCCACCAAAAAGGCGCACATGATCATCACCTTCTGCCTCATTCCTTTGGAAAAATGATTGGGGAACCAGTTTTTCCGCCGGGTCATCTGGTAGGTTTCCATCAGCTTTTCACTTCGCTTCTCCCAGACGCCTTCCGGAACCCCGTAAGCAATTGCTGTCAGGCGCAGATGCTCCCAGAGCGTCATTTCTTCGTATAATATAGGTGATTCAGGAATGTATGCCAGCTGTTTCCGGTAAGCTTCCGCGTCCTCATGAATGGTTTTACCATTAATATAAATTCCGCCCTCCACCGGCTCCATCAGTCCGAGAACGTGCTTGATTGTCGTGCTTTTCCCCGCGCCGTTCAAACCGATTAAGCCTACAATTTCCCCGGGCCCCACATCAAATTCCAGGTCATGGAGCACCGGCTTATGGATATTGTAACCGCCGGTAATATGATCGATAGTAAGTAATGCTGTCATACAAACGCTCCTTCAGCTAAGTAAAATACAGTCTTTTTATATTCTACACAGTTTCACCGTATTTTGTATATTTTTGCAGGGAATTTATTTCTTCTTACATTTCCATTTAACTCTAAACTGTAACTACGTATAATAGGATAGTAGATATACTTACGTTTAGAAAGGAGATCAACACTATGGCACACAATGATGACTGCATTTTCTGCAAGATAGCATCCGGGGAGATTCCTGCTTCTGTCGTCTATGAGGATGACGACCTTCTGGCATTTATGGATCTGGGCCAGACCACGAAGGGCCACACCCTTTTAATTCCGAAGGATCATCAGGAAAACATTTTTGAACTGCGTCCCGAAACTGCAGCGGCTCTTTTTAAAAAAGCCCCGGAAATTGCGAACGCTATAAAAGAAGCCTTCCAGCCAGACGGCATGAATCTTCTAAACAACAATAACAGCGTGGCATCGCAATCCGTTTTTCATTATCATCTTCACTTCATTCCACGTTATACAGAAAACGATGGGTTCTCTTTTACATTTACCGATAATAACGAACAGTACACAAGCGCTGATTTAGCCGATATGGCTAAAGGGATTGCCGATCGTTTATAGATAAATAAATATGGATGGCTAAAGGAGAGAGCATATGTCACGCGCATATAATTTTAACGCAGGTCCGGCTGCCCTGCCGGACGAAGTTTTGGAAAAAGCCCAGAAGGAAATGCTTGATTTTAACAATACTGGCATGAGCGTTATGGAGCTCAGCCACCGAAGTTCTGATTACGAACAAGTGCATAACCAGGCTCAGGAAAGGCTCCGGCATCTGCTCGATATTCCGGAGGATTATGACGTATTGCTTCTGCAGGGAGGAGCGAGTCTGCAGTTTTCAATGCTTCCGATGAACGTCCTCCAATCCGGGGAAACGGCTAACTATATTTTAACAGGCTCCTGGTCGGAAAAAGCATTAAAAGAAGCTCAGATGATCGGACAGACCCGGGTCGGGGCTTCGGCAAAGGAGCAAAATTTCACCCATATTCCTGATATCGACGCCCTTCAGCTCGACAGCCGGGACAAATACGTACACATTACCACAAACAATACTATTTTCGGCACGCAGTGGCAGGAGCTTGATTATAACTGGCTTTCCCCGGTAGTCGCCGATATGTCGAGCGACATTTTAAGTCGTCCGGTTCCGGTCTCATCGTTTGGAGCGATTTACGCAGGCGCTCAAAAAAATCTCGGTCCGTCCGGCATTACCGTCGTTATCGTCAAAAAAGACTGGGTCAGCCAGGCTCCCGAACACACCCCGACCATGCTCCGCTACGGTACCCATGCGGAAAAAAATTCGCTTTTCCATACCCCGCCGACATTTGCTGTTTACCTTCTGAATGAAGTGCTCGGCTGGATGGAAGAACGCGGAGGCGTCCTTGGCATGCAGCAGCGCAACAAGGAAAAAGCGGCTCTCCTGTATGACACTATTGACGGCAGCGGTGGGTTTTACCAGGGTCATGCTGAAACAGACAGCCGATCTTCCATGAACGTCACATTTAATCTTCCTACGGAAGAATTGAATAAACAGTTTTTAGCTGACGCTAAGCAGGCCGGTTTTGTCGGATTAAACGGCCACCGATCTGTCGGCGGATGCCGGGCGTCCATTTATAACGCTGTTTCCAAGGAGAGCTGCCAGGCTCTGCAGGACTTTATGCTTACCTTTCAAAAAAATCACCAGTAGGTTTTAATCAGCGGAATTATCCGCTGATTATTTTTATAAAATAAAAATTTATAGGATTCTCTTCCTTCGAGACACCCGAAATTGTTTGAAATTGTTTATTTTTTCACTGAATTCGCCTATACTACTATTAAAGAATAATATATTAAAAATGTATTTCAAGGAAGGAATGAGGCGGATGGATCTGAAATCTCTTTTTGCCGGTATATTCACAGGATCGTTAGCTAGCAGTTTAATTATACTTTTTACTACACCTGCTTCTGGTCCTGCTGTAAGACATTCCATTAAGCACTCGGAATGGAGTCGCTCCGGCTTGAAATCCTCAACAAAGAAATCAGCCATGGAGGACTGGCAGTATGCTGCTACAGAAGGCTTCCAGGCATTTGATGTGCTGACCAAAGAAATGAAAAAAACCTATAAGCGTTACAAGCAGGAAGTTGAACCCGAGGTCGCCTCTATTCAGGAACAGGTAAAAGATATTTCTGATTCCATTTCTCAATTAAATAAGCAGATCAAAAAAGAAACGAGGCGTTCCTAGTCACTGATAACCCAGCTTATAAGAGAGGGGGGTCTTTAATTGGACTCTTCATTTGATGCCAAGCAGTCGATATTATTCAGTCTCCGTGCTGCACAGCTGTCTAAAGCATTATGGAAATCGGTGGAAAAAGATTGGCAGGAATGGGTTAAACCCTACAATTTAAATATTAATGAATTTCAAATTCTCTGGGTCGCGCACCAATTAGAGGGCGCTTCCGTTTCCGGAATTGCGAAGTTCGGGGTTATGCATGTCTCAACAGCCTTTAATTTTTCGAAAAAGCTGGAAGACCGGGGCCTGTTAAAATTTTCAAAGAAAACGAATGATAAACGCAATACGTATATCGAGCTAACAGAAGACGGCGAAAGCCTGCTTCTCTCCATCCTCGAGTCCTACGAAAAAGAAACATTTCAGGTTTCTGAAGGAGCCCTTCCCATCAAAGAGCTGTACGGAAAGTTTCCCGAGTTTTCTGAACTTATGACCATCGTACGCTACATTTATGGAGAAGAATTTATGCATTTGTTTGAAGAGTCCCTCCAGTCTTTTGAAAATGATTTTATGGATAAAGACGGAACCCTCCTTCCAGCAGACAGATCTGCCAAATAAACCTTTCACAGACCACCTGCTCTGCTCAGGCTCCCTGCATCAGCGTATTGGCTTCTTTCCTCTTCTGTAGAGCGAATTATTAGAAATTTCGTTCTATATATATTTTTTTATAACCCTATTGATTTTTTCTTCTTTTGGTATTACATTATTCAAAGTTGGGGTTTGGAGAGAGAGGAGGCCGTCGCATGAATTGCTGGAAATCAGTAAATCTACGAAAAGAAAACAACACAACAAAAATGACAATCATGTCGGTAGGATTTTCCTTTTTAACTTTTATGTTTGCTTTTTTAATCTTTAGTTCGCTGCAGCCGGAAACACAGCTAAAAGGTATCGGCCTGGAAGTTCTTCTTTTAATAATGCTTATGATCTACCCTCTGCATTCTATTTTGCACGCCGTACCGCTTTGGATGATTGGTATAGCCACAACCTGGAAATTCGACAGAGACCGCAGGAAGCAGCTTCCTGTGATTAAATACAGCTTCAGTAAACCAGTATCTCGAAATATGTACGTTATTACCATGCTCAGTCCGTTTATAGTTCTTGGGGCCGCAAGTATTGCAGGGGCCATACTCATGCCCGGCTATATGCATTACTTCCTTATTGTTTTTTCATTAAACAGCGGCATGGCCCTTAAAGACTTTGCTTTTATCCGCCAGCTGGTGAGAGCTCCAAAGCACTGTACGGTGGAACGAAAGCTTGACGGCATGGATATTGTACTGAAACAGCCTTCTTAAGTAAAAGATCCCGGCGCCGCTTCGGCGCCGGGATCTTTTTATCTGCCTACAACAAAGACAATATCGTCTTCCTCCAGATTGACCTTCTCTGCCCGAACAGTGTACTCTTCATCTTCACTCCACTGATCAAGACGTATTCTAATCGTTTCTTCCTCCGGATTAATCTGGACAAACTCCGGAAATTCCGACTGGTTCTGCACGACTGTCAGTACTTCCGGCCCCGGCAGTGGAAGCCCCGCAATGGAGAAATCATCCTTCTGCAGCTCGACATTTCCGTTCTCTAAAGCTTCGGGCACAAAGCTCAGCTCAATATCAATTTCACGACCGAGAAGCTCCAGCGCAGAAATAATTTTAAACTGACCGTCTTCCACCACTAAGTCGGCTCTTTCGTTTTCCATCTCTGCTTCTAAAATATTATTCACCTGCGCGGAATTTGTTTCCCCGGTAAAGTACGGTTGAAATTCTTCCTCTTCAGAAGTCTGCGGTTCTGTTTCGGTGGATCCACTTTCCTGGTCCAGAGAAACCCACCAGAAGACTACAGCACCGATGATAATAATGTTGATAACCAAAAGCAGAATGAATAAAATTTTCCATATGTTCCGCGCCAAGCAGATCCACTCCTTTTTTCTTGTAACAACTGCTTTTTCACTATATCATGTTCGGCAAAAACGTTATAGATATAATATCTTTTTCTTTGCTCCTACGGGTTCTGCCTATCTTTTTGCTTTATGATTTGTTATGGTAGTATCGTTAGGAATGGGGGAATTTTATGTTTATTCTTTTCTTTATTGTATTCGCTGTTGCTTATCTGTTTATCATGAACTCCATGACCAATAAGTTTGTAACCCAGCGGGAAGTCCCGGATGAAAAACAGCCGAAGGTCTTCAACACTATCAATATACTTGTGACCATCCTGTTGATTTCATCGTATGTTGAACTTCTTTTGGCAGCCTAAAGCTGAGAATTTCGATCCTATTGTATAATGCAATAGGATTTTTTACATTTATCGACAGTTTTAAACTTTTTAATATGGTATAATATTAAAGCACCATGAACATACATAGGGAGCTGGAGAAATGAAAAAATATATTTTTACAGTCGCAGGGATCAGTGGAGCCCTTCTGCTTGCGTCCTGCAGCAATGAAGGCAGCGCAGCGGGAGACGATGCGATTGTTGAAGTGAACGGCGAAAGTATCTCTGAGCAGGATTTAATGGATGATTTAAAGGACAATTACGGCGAAGGTGCCTTAAACAATCTCATTCAGCAAAAAGTATTGAATGATAAAGCCGATGATCTTAATATTTCAGATAAGCAGGTTACTCAAAAATTCAAATCTATGAAAGAGCAGTACGGCATAGACGATAATGATCAATTCCTTCAGACTGTACAGGAAAATATGGGCGTTCAGGTTGAGAGTGTGAAAGCTTTCAAGGAGCAGTATATAAAGCCGCAGATCGTGGTTGATGAGCTGGGCTCCCAGGATGTTGATGTAACCGAAAAAGAAATGAAAAATTACTACGAAGAAAATAAAAACGATCTTGTGCAGGTCGAAGCAAGCCATATTCTTGTTGAAAGTGAAAAAGAAGCAGACGAAATAATCAAAGAACTCGAAGGCGGCGCAGATTTTGCTGAGCTTGCAAAAGAAAAGTCTGTCGATACTGCTTCTGGTGAAAGTGGCGGAGAGCTTGGTTATTTTGGTAAAGGTGAAATGACGGAGGCTTTCGAGGAAGCTGCCTTTAACATGAATATGGACTCCATTTCCGAAGAACCTGTCGAAACGGAGCACGGCTTCCACGTTATTAATGTCACCGGCAAAAAAGAAAGCTATAAAGAATTAAAAGATGATATTAAACAGACGCTTGAAGCTGAAGAACAGCAGGACGGCCAGCAGGTACTGAATGAACTCATGCAGGACGCTGATATTAACGTCGAAAACGAAGAATACGAGGACTGGGTGCAGACATTCACTGAAGCAAGTGAAGAGAGCTCAGACAGCTGACATCTTATACAAAAAACCGGGGCGGTTACGCCTCGGTTTTTTGTGTTTCTATTTCGTTTTCAGCCGGGAGCCTGATCGTAAACCGAACCCCTGTCTCCGTATTAGCAGCCTCTTTTGACGCTTCGTGCAGTTCAGCAATTTGGCTGACAATCGCAAGACCAAGCCCGAACTGGCCTTTATTTCCTTTTCTGAACGGCGTAAAAATGTATTCAAGCTCTTCTTCATTAATGTTTTCGCCGTTATTTTCAACAGTAATTTCCACCCGGCCGTCCGGATGCTTTACTGCTTTAATCCAAATACTGTCTTCTGCGTAGCGCAGCGCATTTTCCACCAGGTTTTCAAGCAGCACCCGCATATGCTCAGCGTCTGCATACATACGTACGCTTGCCCCTTCAATATAAAAACGGATATCGCTGCGCTGCAGACGAAAACGTTCTTCAATTGCATAAGCCAATTTACCGAAAATGATTTCTTCGTATTCAATCGCCTCTGTTTTTAGCGAATCAAGCTTCGTGTAATACAGCATATCCCTTACTCTTTTATCCATGCGGTTCGCTTCATCTATAATGACATCCATCGTTTTTTCCATATCCTTTTTAGGCAGAATGCCATCCTTAACGGACTGCGCATAGGATTTGACCACCATAATTGGCGTCTTAAGCTCGTGGGAGGCGTGCTGGATAAATGTTTTTTGTGAATTGTCGTAACGTATTAAGTTTTGACGCATCCGCTCAAACTGCTCGGACAGCTTCTGAAAGTCCTGATCTCCTTTCCAGTTGACAGGCTCCCGCCAATTTCTCTCAGCAATCTGCTCAAAGCGGTTGCCGAGCACCCGCAGCGGCTGCCGCAGGTAGCGCTTCAGCCAGATCGCCGGCAGCAGGCTTACAACGCTTGTAATGAGCAGTATGTACACCAGGCGGGTCCACAAACGGTTCACCATTGTATCTCTGTACGTATCCCACATGTAGGAGATCTGGAACGCTTCTTCTCCGTCCGACTCTACTTTTGTGATCACATAAAAAAGTGTAGCATCATTAAAAGTGAGCTCATACCTCTCCCGTTCCGCATTTTGATTGCCGGCATTTTCAAGCATTTCTTTTTCCACTTCTGCCGGCGGACGAGGTTCCCCGCTGACCGTTTCATTTTCAGTAACAAAAACGTGCCCCACCGACCGCTCTGCTTCCCGTCTTTCAATGAAATCCAGATCGTCCGATTCCGGAGGCGTGAAATAATCACTCAGCGGATTAACGAGCTGTGCCTGTTCTTCTTCAATAATCCGGTACGTTTCTTCCGTCAGCGTTCCACGGATCGAAATAGGATAAACGATAATAACCGTCAGACCGACCAGAACGATTATGGCAATAAAAGAGAGCCAAATGCGCTGGGTTAAATTCACTTTCATCATGACGGCAGAACACGATATCCGTACCCATACAGTGTCTCCAGATGAATTCTGGGCATTTTCTTCCGGACTCTGCGCACAACGTCATCTACAGCCCGCTCCGAGCCAAAATAGTTTTCGCCCCACACATGTTCAATAATATCCTCCCTCGACAGGGCTTTGCCTACCTCTTCGGTCAAAAGCAGTATTAAGTCCATTTCTTTTGTCGTCAGCTCGATATGGGCTTCATTATTTTCAGCATCCGTTACAGTACGTGCCTCCGGGTCAATATAATAATTATTTACTTCTGTCTTTTTTGTTTCGGTCTGCGATTCGCCGTATACCCGGGATAACAGTTTTTTAGCACGGATAATCAGCTCCTGGGGGAGAAATGGTTTCGCCAGGTAGTCATCGCTCCCCATTTCAAGACCGAGCACCCGGTCAAGATCCTGGTCTCTCGCGGAAATAAAAATTACCGGCACTTCCCCTTTTTTTGAAGACCGAATTTCTTTTAATATCTGATACCCATCCGTTCCCGGCAGCATAATATCGAGCACCCACAGGTGCGGCGGCTCTTCTTTAGCCTCCAGAGCGTCCGTGCCGTTATCAAAGACGGTGACCTCCCAGCCTTCCTTCTCCATATAGGGCTTCAATACTCCGGAAAGGTTTTCTTCATCTTCCACTAAATAAATTGTATATGCAGTCGTCATTTATCTTGTTCCTTCCTCTGAAGATACGTTTCCATCTGCTATTATCGTAGCAGTATTATTACTCAGTTTCCACTTTCCTCTTTGTTAGACGGTATTTACGCCTCAATGTTTCTATAAAAAAAGCCGCACTGCTTATCTGCAGGCGGCTTTCTTTCATGGTTACGTTGTTGTTTTTTCCTGCTGGGTTTCTTCCATTTTTTCTTTGCGCTTCGTGAACACGAGGGTCTGGAAAATCATAAACACACCGCCTGTAGCCCAGTAAAGAGAAAGGGCAGACGGCAGAAAGATTCCGGCTACGATCATCATCACCGGCATCAGCATCATAATTGGTCTCATGTTTTCCGGCATATCCTTCGCCGTGATTTTTGTTTGCAAAAACATCATCAGTCCGGCAAGGATTGGGAAAATGAAAAATGGGTCCGGCTCTCCAAGATCTACCCATAAGAAGCTGTGGGCTGCGAGCTCTTCTGTACGCTGAATGGCGAAATAAAAGGCCATCAAAATCGGCATCTGAAGCAGAATAGGCAGACAGCCCATCATCGGGTTCACGCCTTCGTCCCGGTACAGCTTCATCATTTCCTGCTGAAGCTTCTGTGCTTCCGCCTGGTTTTTCGAGCTGTACTTTTCCTGCAGCTCTTTCATTCTCGGCTGCAGCCGCTTCATGGCAATCGCACTGTTCTGCTGCTTTACAAACAAAGGAAGAAGTACAATACGGATAATGATCGTTACTGCAATGATTGAAAGGCCGTAATCCCCATTAAAAAATTGGGCAATCGTGATTAAAAGCCACGAAAACGGGTATACAAAGAAACGATTCCAAATTCCTTCACTGTCAGCCGATATAGCTTCCTGTTCGCCGCCACAACCGGCAAGCACCAGCATTAAAACACTTAACATTGCTATTAATTTCCACTTACTATTCACTACATTCACTCCTTCTTATTTTTCATTCTTTCAAATTATGATGAAAAATAAGAAGAGTCTTCATCATCATGCCTGCTGTCCGAGCGGTCCGGTATCTTCTTTTGTACAGTGACAAAGCGAAGAGCAGCCATCTCCGGCACGCGGCTGTAATCGTCATAGCAGACCCTTGCTTCCTCCTGATGGAGGGAATAAGCATTCGTATTCGTAATGTGCTGGCTGACGATCCAAAGTGTAGTAATGAGCACGCTTACAAGGAGCAGCCATTCCACCCAGTTTATTTCTGCGAACGTTTCAATAAAAAACAACTTACCCCCCCTCCTCTGCTAAGCGATTTTCTTCAAGATTCACCAGTTCCACTTCTTCATCATATGTGTTGTAATAATTAAGAATATCGTCTACATACCAGTCCGCCTGGTTATATTGGTATATGGCCGGCCGCACCTCACCACCCGCCGCTCCGTTAGACGCAAGAAAGTTCGCCGCCGAGTAAACAGCATCTTCAAGAGCGTATGGATCGGCCCTGCCATCGCCGTCAGCGTCAACACCATAGCCGCCGTATTCATTAATCGTTTCCGGATCGGTTAATTCCTCTTCCGGTATATCAGTACTGCCATTTCCACCGCAGCCTGGATAACTCCATCCTACAAATGTGCATGGCATAAATTGCATATGTCCTATCGCTCCAACCGGGCTTTCCAGGGTTTCCATCGTGGAAAAAACAGTTTCCACCCGGTGAACCGCTGCTAATAGGGTCCACGGAATATCATAATCTTCTCCCGCCTGTTTGTAAACAGAAATATATTCTTTTGGAACTTCATTTTCTGCAAAGTCTTCCTGGGAATTGTAGGTCGGTGTGCCCCCGTCCTGCACTGATGAGGCAATAAAAACAATAGCTGCTGTGAGTAGAGCTGTCACTGCTGTAATTAAGTAAACGTATCGATAACGCCTGGTCTTCGGGCGCACAGCGTCCCCTCCTGTTAACATAACTCGTGGCTAAAGACGAATACTGCCATACTCATTGTAGCATGTTTCAGCCAGAATCTATAACGGGAAGGCAAATAAAAAAACCTCCCCCGTGGCGGGGAAGGTTTTTGTTATTACTGCTGGCCGTTATTTTCTTCCGGTACACCGTAAAGTTCTTCAAGCGGCTCCGTAATAATTTTATTCAGGTCAGAAATAACTGTGCTGAGCTGCTGCTCCTGCTGCATCAGCTTCGAAATAACTTCGTGCTGCTGCACCATTTCAAACTGTTTTTGAGCCTGCGTAATTTCTTCTTCCGAAGGCTGCTCTCCCTGCATTTGTTTTTGCTGAAGTTCAAGCTGTACATTGCGGAAGTTATCGAGCATGCGCTTTGCAACTTCGTCCTGCTCTACTTCGTTATGAAGCTCTTTAAGCTGCTGGAATTCTTCGCTTTCACGAAGCGCACCTGATAATTCGTAAGCCTTGTCATGAATATTGGACATATATAAGTCCTCCTTTAAGATTGTCTGTATGAGCATAACATGAACCGCCAGCAGAATTCATCCATTCCGGAAGAATCAATGGCATTTTTTTATTCACACTATCCACAGCACAACTATTCCCTGTACACAGCCTACGAAACCGCCAATCAGTGCCCCCAGATATGTGATCAGCTTAAATTCCCTTCCGGAGATCGTAAGCAGCATAGCTTCCATCCGGTCTGTCGAAAACGTATCCACCTGCTCTTTAACTACATCATGAAGATGAAGCTGTTCAAACAAATTTGGAAGTCTTCTCGCAATGGAGCCCTGGCCTTTGTTTACTGCTTTTGGAACCCATTCCTCGAGCAATTTCGTTTCATATGCGGGAGCCCATTCCTTTAAAGGCTGCTCGAGCCTATCCATCACGGGCACATGTTTATCAACCGTTTCCACAATGTAATCCACCGCTGCCCGGGAATCCACATAGGCAAAGGCCTCCGCTGCCGGTTTTTCAAACAGCGCTTTTCGCTCCTGCTGCAGCAGTCCGGAAATCATTTTTTCTGTGCCAGGGTCTTCAAAAAAACGGAGCACCTCCGGTTGAATACGGTCAACGAGCCGGTCATTACCGATCATTGTACCGAAAAAATTCATCATTGAGCCTTTTCCTTCTAAAAAACGCTCGAGTAAAAGCGCCAACTGCTGCTTGCCTGCACTTGACCGAAAATAATCACCGGCCTTCACCATTATTAGCTGTGTAAGCTCTTTGGTCATCACTTCCGATTGACGGACCGCGCCGGAGGGCAGCAGTTCTTTAATTGGAGTATCGGCATGACGGCGCTTAGCCTCTTCCCATTTTATGTCGAGCGTCTCTCTTAACGTTTCACGGAGAAAGCCGCGAGCATCGCTCAGACCTGTCCATTTCTCCACATAATCGGATAAGCTTTTCTCAGAATAAAGATACTCTTTCATTTCCAATGTGACCCAGTCATTTAGCTGGCGGGAAAACATGTCGCTGCGGATTTTTGCCTGCAGGCCTTCCGGAGTCAACAGATGGTCTGTAACGACCCGTCCGAGCTGCCCGGCAAGCTCATTACGTCTTTTTGGGATCAGCCCTGGGGTGAACGGCACCCGTACAGAGCCTATGTACACTGGCTTATACGGCCTGAACAGCATCCGGATCGCAAGTGAATTCGTTACTCCCCCGATGGCTGCCCCAATAGCGATCATAATGATAATTGTAATAACTGCGTTCATGGTGATTGCTCCTTTGGCAGTCGTCTATTAGTTAAACGTTATTTCTCTTCGGTAAAAATAAATTCCTCGCGTTCTATGATGAATTCCCCGCGTTTAAATACGCTTCTCCATATTCGTTTATTCACATTATCCGGAGGTATTGAAACTATTTGTATGCTTTTCAGAGGAAACTTTTGCGCTTCAAGCCACCTTTCCGAAAGATCCTGCTTCCAGCCTATAGTACCGCTCCAGCCTTCAGCAGGCGCAATGACTGCCTCTGCACTTCCTCCGTTCCAGCGCAAAAGCGCCGTTTCCACCGAGTCCATGCCCTCAAGCCATTTTTCAAGCGGCAGCAGAGAAACATTCTGCTGCTCCACCTTATTAATGTCAGAATACTCCCCTGCATACGTATACCCTTCCCCGTCATCTATTAAAAATCTCTCTCCGGCCCATACGTCCTTCCACCAGGACCACGGAGAGCTGTCATACTGCATCTGCCCATCAACCATTACCTCCAGGCTGTTCGGCCATGGTTTTTTTACCACTACTCTGCCAGGGGTATGACGCACCGCATATCCTTCGCTGTCCCAGGTATCCATCACCATCCCTGGAAGACGGCTGTTGTATTTTTCAGGATGCACCCTGCGGTCAGGCAGATCTGCAGTAATCATTCCAGAGGCGCGCGCCCCCCCGAAGGCTTTTAAGAGCGGAATTCTTCCCCGGGTTAATACATCCATTACCCATTGCAGGTCGCTCCGCATCCAATCTGCTTCCCACGTCAGTACATATCGCAGCGAATGGAGATGGTATTCCTTCCATTTACTTTGTGTCTGGGAGGAAGCCGTCTGTGCTGACAATGAATCAACGCCGATATGTGTAATGCCGTATGCTTCAATCGTACTGCCGGCATCAGCGCTCTCGTCGTTCCATGAAAACAGGCAGTATTGTCCATTATTTGCAAGCGTTCCGACCATAGCAAACAGCTGCTCAAATCCCCACGCCCGGACTAGCCACCAGACTCGGTCGCCGGGACGGACGTCCCATACTAAACCAATTTCGGTTCCTGACTTCATAAACAAACTGGTATGACTGAGGACGTATCCCTTTACAGGTTCTCCCGGACTCTCACCAAAGAGGATAAGTGCAGCATCAGCACCGTCTGTTTTTTCAGGCCGCTCCTTTTTCTTTCCGGCCGGCATAGTTTCCCATTGCTTATGTCTTGAGGACGGCTCCCCGCTCAATTGAATAGTTTGCGGAGATTCCATACTGAACCTTTCTTCAGCTTCAGCCGTAGAACTCCCCGCACCAACAATGAGCCATTCCGGCTGGAACTGCGCATGAACCTCTTTATCTATTGCCGTTGTCCAGCGGGGATTATACGGACAGACTGCAGCACCGATATACATCAGTGCCATGTAAACCACCGCCGACTGTTTATCGGCCTGGGCCAGCACAGCTGCCCGTCCGCCCTTTTGTACACCGGCTTTTCTAAGCTTTCCTGCAGCTTCCTGCACTTCTTTGGCCAGCCTCTTATATGTCCACTCTCCGCTTTCGTCAATGAAAGCTGTCTGCTCCATCACTTCTTTTGATTTATTTATCAGCTGCTCCGCAGCATTCATTTTTCCTTTGTAAAACCATTCTGCATTCCGTCTTCCATGCGAAAGCTCCACCACATCTTTATAACGTTTGAACCACCGGGTTTCAAGTCGTTTGGATGCCTGCTGCCAAAACCAGGAAACATCAATTGCGGCATGTGTTTTCAGCTCTTCCGTATCACTCAGTCCGAGTGCTTTAGTCCAGTGATAAAGCGCATTAGTTCTCCATTGAACAATAGGGGGTTCCCACGTAGTCCACTGCATCTCTCATAGCCTCCCGACGTTTTTCCTTTTATAGAATGGGAATAGGGGTGTATATCTATTTTTACATAGCTTTTAGATATGTGAAACAAAAAGGAGTGCTTCAAATGAAAATAGCTTTATTTGGCGGAACCGGCCGCACCGGTTCCCAATTTGCATCCATGGCTGACGCTGCCGGGCACGAATTAAAAATACTTGTCCGTTCACCGGAAAAAGCAGGCAGCCTCCCTGCTTCTGCAGAGCAGATAAACGGCGATGCCCTTGATCAGGCGAAAATGAGAAAAACGCTGCAGGGAACAGATGTGGTCGTTAGTGCCCTCGGCACGGATAAACAGAACGTATTGAGCAGTTTCACGCCTCTTTTATTGAAAGAAATGAACGACTTAAGCATTACCCATTTAATTACCGTAGGAACTGCCGGGATTCTTCAGTCGCGGACAGAACCGCACCTTTACCGGTTCGAGTCGTCAGAATCCAAACGCCGGAGCACTATGGCCGCTGAGGACCATAAGGCAGCCTATGAATACATTAGGGAGACGTCCTATTGCTGGACCGTTGTCTGCCCGACTTTTCTGCCGGACGGAGAAAGCACTGCTTCCTGGCGCTATGAAACTGACTATCTGCCGGAAAACGGCACCCGGATCTCCACAGGAAACACCGCTGATTTTTTAATGCATGTATTGGAAAATCACTCTCAATTCTGTAAAAAAAGGATAGGTGTTTGTGAGTAAGGCTGTGTAATTGACGGTACAAACATGCTATACTAATTACCATTATCTAAGTAAAAACCCCGAAAGAAGGAGGGCGGCGATATGAGTATATTCGGTATCATTCTCGGTATTATTATTGTTACTGCTATTATAAGCTGGATTATCGGCTACAATGCCTTAATTAAATATTTAAACTGGGTGGAAGAATCCTGGACCCAGGTGGAATTTCAACTGCACCGGCGGATGAACTTAATTCCTGACTTTGTGGAATCTGCCCAAAAAGCATGGCGTCACAAGCAGGATGAGCTGGAAACGCTGGTACAATACAGAAGCGAAGCGTTATCCCCGGAATCGAGCAGACAGGAGCAGCTGCACATTAACTCCCGCATTGAAGATAATCTTCACGAGGTTTTTGACGCTTCCATGCCTGATGATAAGCAGCTGCAGTCCGAGCTGAAGTCGATGCGTGAGCAGTTTGACGATGCGCAAAATAAGATTATTCATTCTTCAAGCGTGTATAATAATACGATAGATAAATACAATACAAAGATATCATCGTTTCCGGTCAGGTTTGTAGCAGAGCTGCATCATTTTAAAACCCGCAATCCTCTTCCAGGACAGAGTTCTGCTCCCGGGAGCAGTGTTGAAACAAAGACGGAAACATCTGTATAATTCAAATATGCATATAATTATATTTTTTGATTTGAGTTTGTTTCTTTTCCGCTTATCCCCGAAAACAGACGGAGACAGGCTCTCATCGGCATTAGGCCATTATTCATTCTGTGCTACCCTGAACAGGCAGGTTCTCCTGAGATGAATGCATCTTTACCTGTACGATACCTTTTGTACCCTGCCCGGATATTCCGGCAGGGCTTTTTTATGTCTTCAGACTGTTTAAAAAAAGCAGTACACGGCAAAAGAATGATGAATCCTTACGTGTTATAATGATGAAAGACATTTGAGACTACTGTCTTCGTCTAACTAGTACTGTATCAGAAAGGAAGCTTCAGACATGAAAACGTTCGAACAAAAACTTCACAACTACGCAAAACTTGCCGTGGATAAAGGGGTTAATATCCAGCCGGGGCAGACTTTAGTTATCGCAGCTCCGATTGATGCTGCTCCTTTTGTCAGAAGACTGGCCGAAGCAGCATACGATGCCGGTGCAAAACATGTTTACCCTGAATGGGCAGACGATAAATTGACGAAAATTAAATACGAGAAAGCGCCCGAAGAAGCCTTTCATGAATTCCCTTCCTGGCGTGCTGAAAGCAGGGAACAGCTGGCCCGTGAAGGAGCAGCTTTTATCACGGTCAAATCCACCGATCCCGATCTCCTGAAGGGGGTAGACCCCGATAAAATTGCCAATGCGAACAACGCAGCCGGTGCTGCTATGGAAGGGTTCCGGGATTACATTCAGGCTGACCGCGTCAGCTGGCTTGTCATTTCCACGCCTTCTGCAGGATGGGCAAAAAAAGTTTTCCCGGACGAACCAGAAGACCGGGCTATCGATCTGCTTTGGGAACGAATCTTCAGCGCTGTTCGGGCGGACACAGAAGACCCGGTACAGGCGTGGGACGAGCACAACCGTACCCTGCGGGCCAAGGTGGATTGGCTTAATGCCAAAAAATATAAATCACTTCATTATACCGCTCCAGGCACAGACCTTGAAATCGGCCTCCCGGAAGGACACGTTTGGGCCGGCGGCGGCAGCACCAATACTTCGGGCGTTTCGTTCATTCCGAATATGCCGACAGAAGAAGTATTTACCGCTCCGCATAAGGATTTCGTTAACGGCCACGTAACCAATACTAAACCATTGAACTACGGCGGCAGCGTTATCGACCGATTTACGCTGCATTTCAGGAACGGTGCTGTCACGGAAATGGAAGCCGGCGAAGGAGAAGAAACTCTCCGTCACCTGATCAATTCAGATGAAGGTGCTGCCCGTCTTGGGGAGGTAGCTCTCGTTCCGCACAGCTCCCCTATCTCACAGTCCGGCATTTTATTTTTCAATACGCTGTTTGATGAAAATGCCTCCAACCATATTGCACTCGGCAGTGCATATGCTTTTAATGTGGAAAATGGACCGGAGATGAACAAAGAGGAGAAGGAACAGGCTGGTTTAAACACAAGTATCATCCATGTTGATTTTATGATTGGAAATGAGAATATGAATATAGACGGCATTCTTCCCGACGGTACGAAAGAGCCGGTATTCCGGAACGGCGAATGGGCAGAATAGCTTTTCCATCATTTTTTGAAAGGAGATTATTATGAGTCTACCTAAAACGCTGACAATAGCCGGCTCCGATACGAGTGGAGGCGCCGGCATCCAGGCAGATTTAAAAACATTTCAGGAGCTCGGCACTTACGGAATGGTCTCCCTGACTACCATTGTGGCCCAGGACCCTGATAACGACTGGTTTCACCGCGTCTATCCTATCGACACGGCCACGCTCGAAGCACAGCTGGACACAGTGTTAAAAGGGATTGGGGTTCAGGCTGCAAAAACAGGGATGCTCGGCTCAAAAGAAGTCATCGAGCTGGTAGCGAAAAAATTAGATGAGCACCGGATAGAACAGCTGGTGGTGGACCCGGTGATGGTATGTAAAGGCGCCGACGAGCCAGTCAACCCGGAAATGGATGCTTATTTGCGGGACACCCTTGTGCCAAAGGCATTTATTGTGACTCCTAATTTATTTGAAGCCTCCCAGCTTGCCCAGGTAGCCCTGCCGCAATCACTCGAAGACATGAAAGCAGCTGCCGAGAAAATTTATCAGCTCGGCCCGTCCTTTGTTATTATTAAAGGCGGAGGAGAGACCGGAGCAGAGAAGTCAATTGACGTGCTTTATGACGGTAACAGCTTTGAATATATCGAATCTGAAAAGATTAATACGGAGTATACTCACGGGGCCGGCTGTACGTTCTCTGCTGCTATTACCGCGGAGCTTGCAAACGGAAAGAGCGTACGGGAAGCAATTCATACAGCAAAACAGTTCATTCAGGCGTCTATTCAGGATTCCTTCCAGCTGAACGAACATGTTGGTTCTGTAAACCATACTGCCTACCGCCACCGCGCTCCCCAGTCTTAAATATGTTTTCGGCTCCCAGTCCGAAAATAAGCAGGTGACCAAATTGGAACTATTTCAATGCACGAAAAGTGTTTATAAGCACGTCGAAATGGATGTCATCGAAATCTATCCGCCCCAGCTGCTTTTTCGTCACGGCTATATTTACCCGGGCTTTTTTGATGACAGCGGAGTCTGGATGGCTACCGACGAAGAAGACGTGATGCATGTAATCAGTGAGCATCCTTCGCCAGAACAGGACCACTGGTTCCAGCAGCATTTTAAAAAAGTATGAACCACGGGAAGGAGCATGCAAATGAAACGCTATCATGTAGAAGTACACGGAAACGTCCAGGGCGTCGGCTTCCGGCAGTTCACCCAGTCAGAAGCAGTTAAACATAACATTCACGGCTGGGTCCGCAACAAATCAAACGGAGCGGTTGAAATTGAAGCCGAAGGAACGCCCCAGGATATGGACCGCTTTCTTGTCGCAGTACAGGAAGGCAGCCCTTTTTCCACTGTGGAGCGCCTCGAAACGTCCGATCTTGATTCTGTCGACCATAATGAGTCCTTTGACGTCCGCTTCTAATTAAATAAAAAAATGCTCCGGCTGAAATGATCAGCTGGAGCATTTTTTATTTAGAACGCCCAGGACATACGTTTTTCGAGCTGTGAGGCTGCCTGAAGAACCGGCAGGTAATGCAGGCGAAAATCCTCCTGAACCAACCGTTCAAGAGCCGGGAAATCATGTATATACTTTGTCACAGTGGCGCCATTTGCTTTTCGGGCAATAAGCTTATTGTTTTTCAAAGACAGCAGCAGATATTTTTCCGGAAACCAAAGCTGCAGACGCAGCTGGTTCATATACGGCGCTTCCGGGCCGTAAGACCTGCCGACCTTCTCCTGCAGCTCTGCCTCCCCTGCTTCTGTGTCAGGGTCAAACGCCCACGACTCATCCGCCTGTTTTCCGTCTTTCATACGTATATAACGGTACAGCCGTGCCTCTTTCTGATAATGAAATATCAGCTGCTCGCCGTCAAACTTCTTTGAGCGTTCCATCCCCCTGCGAAGAGGGATCGGTTCAAATAACGGGGCGGTCGTGCCTACGTCTGCAAAATAAGGCGGAGACCCCGGCTGGTTTGTTTCCACCCGGACTGACACGTGGTCCTCATTCAAATAAATGAGCCGGGTGGAGAACCCCAGTGCCTCCAGCAACTGTTGAAAGTGGATATTCAACGTATAGCATGTGCCCCCCATCTGGTAGACCTGGCGCCGGTACAAAAATGAATCAACTGACATCGGTGCCCTGTTTTCTGCATTCTCTCCTGCTTCAATTAATTTACCTACGTTTTCAAATGGAAACTGCTGCAGATGGGAGCGAATCAATTTTGTCAAAAACCGAACATTCGGCTGTTCTATTTTCAGCTTCAAAATGTGTAAATAGTCTTCTACCCATGACTGCATGCAAAGCGACCTCCTTTTGATCCGTCAGAAGGCAAAAACAGGCGGTACCTTCTTTTTGCTCTATAGGCTTTATTAATCTCCGAGACGTTCATGCACCATTGCCATAACATCCATTTTCAGCTGAAGAAGCTTTTCCTCTGTCTGCTTGAACGTCTCTCCCTTAACACCGAAATAAAATTTCACTTTCGGCTCTGTGCCTGAAGGGCGAAGACAGAACCAGGATTCATCATCTGTAAAAAACTTCAGCACATTCGAAGAAGGAAGCTGGATAGGTTCTGTTTTCCCATTTTCAAGCAAATACGTACGTTCTCCCGTTTTGTAATCCTCTACTTTCTGAATAGAAGCGTCACTTACCCGCTCAGGCGGCTCGGTGCGGAACGTTTCGATCAGATGATCAATTTGCCCAGCGCCTTCTTTCCCTTTTTTCGTTAAGGAATCCAGCCCTTCCATGAAATATCCATAGCGACTGTAAATATCCATCAGGCCTTCATACACAGTGCGCCCCTGCTTCTTGTGCCACAGAGCCATCTCCGCGATTAAAAGCGCTGCCTGCACCGCATCTTTATCGCGTACAAAGTCTCCGATCAAATATCCATAGGATTCCTCATAACCAAACTGAAAGGCGTATTCTCCTGTTTCATTATAGGTTTTAATTTTTTCACCAATGAATTTAAACCCGGTGAGCGTATCCTCGCATGCCTGACCGTAATGTTCTGCTATAGCCCTTCCCAGTTCAGAAGTGACGATCGTTTTCATTACTATACCGTTTGCCGGAAGGGACCCTGCCTCTTTCTTTTGCATGAGAAGATAATCAAGAAGAAGCGCCCCGGTCTGGTTTCCAGTGAGCACCACAAACTCACCGCTGCTGTCTTTTGCCGCCAGACCAATCCGGTCCGCGTCAGGATCGGTGCCAATCAGTATATCCGCGTTATTGTTTTCACCTACCTGAATGGCTTTTGCAAAAGCCTCTTTTTCTTCAGGATTCGGGCTCTGCACAGTGGAGAATTCCGGATCAGGCGTTAACTGCTCCTCCACTGTCGATACGTTGTGAAAACCAGCTGCAGCGAGTGTCCGCAACACCGGATCCTTCGCTGTTCCGTGCAGTGGGGTGAACACTACATTCAGATCTCTTCCGCTTTCTTTGATCATCTCCGGCTGCAGTAGGATGGACTGCAGCGCTTTATCATAAGCTGCATCAGTTTCTTCGCCCAGCATTACGAGCAGACCTTCCTCCTGCATGTCTCCGCTGTCCTTCACCCGGATTTCCAGCTCATTTTCGACCGATTCCACATAAGTGATCAACTCGTCTGCAGGGCCTGGCGGGAACTGGCCCCCATCTTCACCATAAACTTTAAACCCATTATATTCCGGCGGGTTATGGCTTGCTGTAATTACTACACCGGCAAATGCATAGGTTCTGCGCACCGCAAACGAAAGCTCCGGAGTCGGGCGCAGATCTTCAAACAAGTACACCTGGATACCATGTGCCCCTAGCGTCTGTGCTGTTTCGAGCGCAAACTTTTCCGAATAGTGACGCGGGTCAAACGCAACAGCTACCCCTCTGGATTTTGCTTCAGCGCCGGCATTTTCAATATAACGCGCAAGCCCTTCTACTGCCCTTCGAATCGTGTATGTATTCATTCTATTCGTCCCAGGTCCGATTTCTCCGCGCATTCCCCCGGTCCCAAATGCCAGATATTGATAAAAGTAATCCTCCGCATTTGTTTCATCCAGTTCGTGAAGCTTGTCCTTCCATGCTTCTTCTATAAACGCATGGTTTTTCCATCGATTCCAGTGGTCCGTCCAACTCATATGTATAATCACTCCTGAAGCGTTTATTGTATTTCTCAGTAAATATGCCTGTTACCAGTATATAAGAAAGCACGCATTTCTACCATGGTTTTCCGGCATTCGTTCTTTTCTCCTTTCCAAAACAAAACGCCCGCTCCAGTTAAAGAGCAGGCGTTTTTATGCAATGTCATTAATTTGCTTGTTTTTCCCTGGCTTTCTGATCCTCAACGTCTTCATAAGGCTTCGTCGCATAGGCAATTTCAGACTCAAGCTCTTCAGTGTAGGCTTTTGTTTCTTCTTCGGACCAGTTCAACGATTTTTTCATAAATGCCGTTACCGGTTCTTTCCAGCGCTTCAGCTCCGGCATATCAAAGAACAGGAAGGCCGTTCTTCTGTTCAGGAAGTCAAGCGGCGTAACTGCCATTTCATACTCGAGCGCGTACAACAGCCGTGCAGCAAGCTTTAACGGCATACCGCTGTTTTTCGCTTCTTCAAGGTTCTCTTCGAGCAGCTCGAGCATTTTCAGGCCGTTCGCCCCGTAGAAGCGGAACAGGTCTTCTGTTTCATCTCTGGTCATCCCAAATGCTTCGCCGCGGTACGCTTCTTTAACGGCAAAGGTTTCATAGCCGGAAGACCCGCCCACTTCACCACCGGAAAGCCGGATGTCCTGGGTTGGGCACGGGGCGTGAATATTCATCTTATCAACTACTACGTCGACAATCCGCTCTGCCATTTTGCGGTAGCCGGTCAGTTTACCGCCTGCAATGGAAATCAGTCCGGAATCAGAAATGAAAATTTCATCTTTACGGGAAATCTCAGAGGCTGATTTTCCTTCCTCCTGAATGAGCGGACGAATGCCGGACCAGCTCGATTCCACATCCTCTGCCTTCAGCTTCAGGGTTGGGAATTCATAGTTTGTAACTTCTAAAATATAGTCGCGGTCTTCCCGGGACACTCGCGGCTCTTCCAGATTTGCGCCGTAATCCGTATCCGTCGTGCCTACGTATGCTTTATTACCCCTTGGGATGGCAAAGATCATCCGTCCGTCCGGAGCGTCAAAATACGTAGCCTGGCGGAGCGGGAACCGGCTGAGGTCAAACACAAGATGGATACCTTTTGTATGGTGCAGAAGCTTGCCCTTGTTGGAGCCGTCTACTTTTCTGAGCGTATCCACCCACGGGCCGGCAGCGTTAACCACATGATCCGCATAAATGCGGTGGGTTTCATTATTGATCAAGTCTTTCACTTCTACACCGACCAGTTTGCCATTCTCGTATAAAAGATCAGTTGCTTTGGCATAGTTAACGGCGTCTGCACCGAGCTCCACAGCTTTTTTCATTGCTTCGAGGGTCAGTCTTGCATCGTCCGTACGGTATTCCACATAGACTCCCCCGCCGAGAAGGTTATCCTCGCGAAGCAATGGTTCTTTTTCCAGAGTTCTTTTTTTGTTGAGCATATAGCGGCGCTCGTGCTTGTTTACCTGAGCCAGCCGGTCGTACACCTGCAGGCCAAACGAGGTAGATGTTTTTCCGAGGTTTCCGCCTTTTACAATCGGGAGAAGCATCCACTCCGGCTCAGTTACGTGAGGCGCATTTTCATACACAATGGCCCGCTCTCTGCCTACCTCGGCTACAAGTTTAATTTCAAACTGTTCAAGGTAACGCAGTCCTCCGTGTACAAGCTTAGTGGAGCGGCTGGATGTACCTGCTGCAAAGTCCTGCATTTCAATACAGGCTGTGTTAAGGCCACGGGCTGTAGCGTCCAGTGTAATCCCCGCTCCGGTAATCCCGCCTCCGATAACGAGCACGTCGAGGTGGGTCTCTGTCATATTTTTCAAACGCGCTTTACGTGATAGTGCTGAAAAATGCTGATCTGCCATTCATTTCATCCCCTTTAAAATATCAGAGAGTAAAAAAGACCGCAGATCTCCTCTTCTAGGGTGAAGGGTATCTGCGGTCTCTCTGCATCTCCGACCATTTATTAACTTAACCCAATTGTAATCGCTCTTTCATTCAAATGCAACCGATATGTTTACTTAAACGCACGGGCTACATCAACTGCTTTTTTCCACCCTGTATAGTGTTCTTCCCGCTTTTCGTCTTCCATATGCACATCAAACGATTTTTCGAGCTCCCATTTATCCATAAGCTCTTCTTTGTTTTTCCAAAAGCCTGTAGCAAGGCCTGCAAGATAAGCCGCCCCAAGTGCCGTCGTTTCCAGTACGTACGGGCGCTCCACCCGGACCTCAGCCATATCGCACTGAAACTGCATGAGGAAGTTGTTCGGCACAACGCCGCCGTCGACACGTAATGTTTTTACTTCCATGCCTGCGTCCTCCCTCATAACATCAAGCACGTCTTTCGTCTGGTAGGCGAGCGCTTCAAGGGTCGCCCGGATAAAATGTTCTTTTTCGGTGCCGCGGGTAAGTCCAAATACTGCGCCCCGGACCTCACTGTCCCAATAGGGTGCTCCAAGGCCGGTAAAGGCTGGCACAACATACACACCCTCGCTGTCGTTCACACGCAGGGCATAGGTTTCAGAAGCAGAGGAAGAGTCAATCAGGCGCATGCCGTCCTTCAGCCACTGCACAGCTGAGCCTGCCACAAAAATACTTCCTTCGAGGGCATATTTCACTTTTCCGTCAAGCCCCCATGCGATGGTGGTAAGCAGTCCATTGTCAGAATGGATCGGAGTTTCTCCGGTCTGCATCAGCATAAAGCAGCCGGTTCCGTAAGTATTTTTTACCATGCCCTCATCAAAGCATGTCTGTCCAAACAACGCTGCATGCTGATCTCCCGCAGCCGAAGCGATTGGTATTTCTTCGCCAAAGAAGTGGTAATCCACGGTATAGCCGTATATTTCCGACGATGACTTCACTTCCGGAAGCATTGTTTCTGGAATATCGAGCATTTTCAGAAGCTCCTCATCCCAGGTTAAATCATAAATGTTAAACATCATCGTGCGTGAAGCATTGGAATAATCCGTTACATGGGCTTTCCCGCCGGTTAATCTCCAGATCAGCCACGTATCGATCGTACCGAACAACAGATCTCCCTGTTCTGCTTTTTCCTTTGTTCCCTCAATATTATCGAGAATCCATTTTACTTTCGTTCCGGAAAAGTAAGGATCCAGCAGCAGACCTGTTTTGCTTCTTACCATTTTTTCATATCCCTGCTGCTTTAATTCCTCACAGATAGAGGCGGTCTGCCGGGACTGCCATACTAAGGCGTGATACACTGGTTTTCCTGTGTGTTTATCCCACACCACTGTGGTTTCACGCTGGTTTGTAATACCGATGCCGCTGATCTGCTTTGGAGAAACTTCATAGTTTTCGAGCACTCCGGCAATGCAGCCGAGCACCCCGGACCAGATTTCATTGGCATTGTGCTCCACCCAGCCGGCACGGGGGAAATACTGCTCCAGTTCACGCTGCTCGCTGCCTACAATCTGGCCTTCCTGATCAAATAATATAGCTCTTGAACTGGTTGTCCCCTGATCGATTGCGAGAATGTATTTCTTTTCAGTCATCGTTGTTTCCTCCACTTATCTATTCTCTATTTTGGCCATAGTGATTTTTCCGTCGTCGATATGGCCGATGCCCCTGCGTTCCAGGCGGCAGAAACTTCCTCCTGCGAACGAATCAGACCGCCTGCAATGACAGGTACGTTTTTGTTTTCTGCTACTTCCTTAATCATGGACGGTACAATACCCGGCAGAAGCTCTACCATGTCCGGTTTAATGTCTTCAAGCAGCTTAAAGCTTGTTTCAAGTGCCAGTGAATCCAGTAAAAACAGGCGCTGCACCGTAATAAGATTATTTTTTTTAGCAGTTGTAAGTATTTGCCTGCGGGTGCTGATTAATCCATCCGGGCGGATATTCTGGCATAAAAACTGGGCCGCGGAATCATCATGGGCAAGTCCCTGGACCAGATCTGCATGCAGCAGCACTTTTTTATCTGCCCTTTTGCTTAGCTGCATCAGGCTCTTAAGCTTCGCCAGATGCACATTCAGAATGACCACGTACTGCCCGGAGGTTTTGAGTGCTTTTTCAAACTCTCTTTCATTACGGGCTGCTGGCAGAATTTTTTGGCCGGTAAGCATATCTTCCCTCCTTTATCTGCCTTTCGTGTTCAGGCTTTTTGAATTACGACTGCTTTTTGCTGTGCTATACTTTACACAAATACAAAAAATACTATACAGGTGATGGACGGTGTTCGCAATGACCCAGCAAAACGAGACAAAAAATAAAGAACTGGCAACCTTTGCCGGTGGGTGCTTTTGGTGTATGGTGCAGCCGTTTGACGAGCTTCCCGGCATTATATCCATTACTTCCGGCTATACTGGCGGAAGCGTCGCGCATCCTTCGTACGATGAGGTGAAAGCCGGAACAACAGGGCATAGAGAAGCAGTTCAGATTGAGTTTGACCCCGCGCTGTTTTCCTATCAGCAGCTGCTCGATCTATACTGGCCCCAAATTGATCCGACAGACCCCCATGGTCAGTTTCACGACCGCGGGCCTCAATACCAGACGGCTATTTTCTATCATACCGAAGAACAGCGCCGGCTGGCGGAAGCATCGAGGCAGCAGGTAGAGGAAAGCGGCCGGTTCCGTGATCCCGTAGTTACGGAGATCCGGCCGGCGGAGCCTTTTTATCCGGCTGAGGAATCCCACCAGAACTTTTATAAAAAAGAACGGGAAGCCTATAAAAAAGACCGTGCCCTCTCCGGGCGGGACGAATTTATTGAAGCTCACTGGGACAGTGCTCCCGGAAATTAATAAAAATTATAAGCCATCAAAAAGAGCTTCAGCAGGTCCTGCCTGCTGAAGCTCTTTTTATGGACTGAAGGTGAAATCATCGAGCGGCCAGTACCTGATACTCGCCTCTCCGACAATTTGGTCCTCATCTACAAAACCGACAGCGCTGGCTCTGCTGTCTTCACTACGAGGGCGGTTGTCGCCCATTACAAAATAGCTGTCTTCCGGCACAATCGTTTCACCGGTCACTCCTTCAAGCGTAAAATCCTGGGTGAACTCCCCGCTCGTTTGGTTTTGATATTCTTCTAAGTACGGCTCTTCCTGAGCTTCTCCGTTAACGTATAACGTATCGTCCCTGTACTCCACCGTATCCCCTGGAAGGCCGATCACTCTTTTAATATAGTCACTGTTTTCATTTGCATGAAAAACGATGATATCCGAGCGTTCGGGCTCCGAAAAGGCGTATCCGATCTTGTTGATAATCATCCGCTGCCCGTCTTCCACTGTCGGAAGCATGGAAGGGCCGCTGACCACATAGTTGGCAAACAAGAAGCCGCGCACAATGACGACGATTAAAACGACGACGACGATTACTTTAATCCAATCCCATAATTCTTTTGACCAATTCGTCATTACCGACTTCCTCCGTTTCTATCTGCCTTTTTACTTTAGCACGGTTTCTGCAGACGGGCAAACCGAAAATCCGCGCAGACTAGAGGCATTATATCATATTTATACATATACTTTCTTTTCCTTTTTAAACCTTACAGCTCTCTTTGTCGATATAATAAATATCCTTAAGCGAAGGAATTACATACATGAGAAAACTTTTAGGACTTCTATGGATACTGTTGTTTATCATCGGCGGGGCAATCGTTTCCTGGCTGTTTGCAAAAGAGATGAGCAGCACCCAGGCTCTCTCTTCTTTCCTCGAGGAGCAGATTAACGTCTCCGGCGTGCCCATTGCCCAGAACAGCTACGTGACCGACCGGCAGGGCAGTCAAATTGCTGAATTTCAACCCGGGGAAAATCGGAGGTACGTCTCCCTTAGCCATTTTCCTGAACGTGCAAGAGCTGCTTTTATTGCCACGGAAGATCAAAAGTACTATGAGCATCAGGGCATTGACCCTTTAGGCGTTGTCCGGGCTCTTATAAGCAATGCCGGCAGCGGAGGTATTGAAGAAGGCGCAAGTACTATTACCCAGCAGGCAACAAGAAATATTTATTTTAACCATCAGCAGACATATGAACGAAAGGTTGCCGAAGTGCTGTTTGCCTATCAGCTTGAACAGACCTATACAAAAAATGAAATTCTGGAAATGTATATGAATACTATTTATTTTGGCGAAGGGATTTACGGATTTGAAACGGCAAGCCGCTCTTATTTTGGCAAACCAAGCAGTGACCTCTCGCTTGCACAAACAGCTTTTCTGGCTGCCATTCCGGCTAATCCGTCCTACTATCACCCCATTGATCATCCGGACCATACCCGGGAGCGGCAGCAGTGGATCCTGGATAAAATGGAGGAGACCGGTGCTGTAACTGCTGAGGAAAATTCACGGGCCGCGCAGGAAACTGTCTCTGTAGAGCTGCAAAAAAGCAAAGCCAACCCTTACCCTGACTACACCGATTATATAAAATATGAATTCAGGCAGCTCGTTGCACAAAATGAAGGCTGGACTGAACAGATCAGCCAGGCAGCGGGAAGCGAAAAAGAAGCTCTTTCCGAAGAGCTTAGCGCACGAACAAAACAGCTTCTCCAGTCCGGCATTACTATCCATACCGCCATGGATGCTGAGCTCCAGACCATGCTCACAGAAAAATCCCGCTCCTACTGGCAGCAGCGGGGCATTGAAGGAGCCGCTGTCATTGCTGATCACGAGGCCGGCGCTATTACAGCAATAAGCAGCGGCGCAGATTACCGGGAACATGAATTTAACAGGGCCTTCCAGGCTTACCGGCAGCCAGGCTCAATGTGGAAGCCGCTGCTCGTCTACGGACCCTACCTTGAAGAAAAAGAGCGCTCTATTAACGACCTGGTTTCCACAAGGAAGTACTGCGCAGCCTCCTATTGTCCCGAAAATGAAGGCGGGACAGCAAAGGATAGGGTAACGATTGAACATGCCCTTGCCTTTTCCTACAATACCTCCGCCCTTCGTCTCATGCATCAAACTGGACTGGAATCTTCCTTTCACTATCTTGAAAAATTTGAGTGGAAAAAATTAACCCCGGAAGACAGGCAGTACGCCGCCGCTCTCGGCGGTATTGAACACGGGGTCTCCCCGGTAGAATTAACGAGTGCTTATACCGTATTTTCCAGCGGCGGCACGTATGATCCGCCGCGCGCTATCACTTCTGTTACGGATGCAGATGGAGAGATTTTATTTGAGTGGGATACGAAGAAAACAGTTGTATGGTCTCCGGAAACAAATGACCAGATGCGTGAAGCCCTTCGCACCACTGCCGCTTCAGGCACGGCTTCAACCCTGAAAGATTTTGAAGACGTCAGCGGGAAAACCGGTACATCAAACAATACTAAAGACAGCTGGTTTGCCGGCTATGACGACCGATATACCATGGGAGTCTGGCACGGATACGATGATCCCCAGCCTTTAAACCCTGAAGACAGTGCTCTCTCCTTCTGGAAAACGATGTACCCCTTGCTTTACGAAAAAAGCGGACAGCCTTAGCCGTCCGCTTTTTTATACTGGCAAGCTATGTAGAAAACTATTGTACAGCCGCAGGCCGGCGTACCCTGCACCAAAAATAAAAAGCCCCCAGAAAGATAGATGAAGAAACAAAAAACCAGCCACTCCGGCAAAACGGAGAGAAGGAGCCAGGCGGATGATCAAATAGACAAAGGACGCAAGCGTCGCTCCTATGAAAAGCCCTCCAAGTACATAGAGATGAGCAGTAAGAAACAGCGATACGCCCCCCGCTATTAAATAAATCCATGCGCAGCTCTGAAGATAGGAGCGGATATCTCCTTTTTCTTCACTCAGAAAAAATAACAGTGACAGCCCCATCATCGTGTCTGAAATTAATTTTAATGCAGCAATAATCATAAAAAACGCGAGCATCAGCACAAAAAGCATGGTCAATTTAATGCCACTGTCTGAGAAAAATTCTAGCATTCCCTGATAAATGCCGGCTGATTCTAAAAAGGCGGCAATATACTGCTGCGACCAAATGCCAAAGGATAAGCAAAAAAATAAAATGGCAAGAATCGGAAAGTGACTGGTTAAATAAGCATTTCTCATCACAAGTCCCCGGGATTAGCTGGCATGGATTACGCTAAATTGGCGGATCTGGTTACCGGTAGCAGCACTCTCTCTTTTCTCCTGTCCTCCTGCACGATGAGAAGACTTAAATGAGTCACTTTCGAGCCAGTTTTCAAAATCTTTCTTAGTTTCCCATTTGGTAAAAACGAGCTGTTTTCCGTCTTCGGTCGTTTCGTCTAAAAACAAAAATTCCAGACATCCCGGTACATGGTTCATTTTTTCAGCGCTGGCACCGAAGCGTTCCTGGATTTGTTCCTTCGCTTCTGCTGGTACCTCAAGTTCATTTATAACAACGTACATCCTGATCCCTCTTTCATTATTGTAATTGTGGAAATGCCTGCTGACGGAGTGCCTCATATACTAAAATAGCGGCCGTATTGGACAAATTCAAGGAACGGACTTTATCATTCTGGGGTATCCGTATGCACTTTTCCTGATACACTTCTGTCACATATTCCGGCAGACCGGTTGTTTCACGCCCAAACACAAAAAAATAATCTTTAGCAGGGTCTGAATAGTCATGCACGGCATACGACGACGAGCCTATTGTTTCTACAAAGAAGAACTCCGCTTCCGGATACGTGTTCATCCATTCTTCAAGTGAATCATAATAGTGAATCTGTACATTCGGCCAGTAATCACAGCCGGCCCGTTTCAGCATCCGGTCTTCCGTGGAAAAACCAAGCGGCCGTATCAGATGCAGGTGGGTGTCCGTCCCTGCGCATGTTCTTGCGATATTTCCGGTGTTCGCCGGTATTTCTGGTTGAAATAATACTACATGTAACGCCAAGTCGCTCTCTCCTTCTTTTCCTACCGCGAAACTGCCTGCGCTTTTTCTAATGCGAGCAGGGCTTCTTTCACGTGCACGCCGCTGCCAAAGCCTACCATTTTTCCATCTTTTCCAATAACCCGGTGGCACGGAACGATTATGGAAACTGGATTTTTGTTGTTAGCCATACCCACCGCCCGAAAAGCCTTCGGGGAATCGGCCTCTGCAGCAATTTCTGCATATGATTTTGTCGTTCCGTAAGGAATGCTCTGAAGCGCCTGCCACACTTTCTTTTGAAAAGCCGTCCCCCTCATATCGAGCGGTACGGTAAACGTCGTTCGTTCATCCGCTGCATATTCTTCGAGCTCCCGGAAGACTTCATTATGCACCGGATGCAAACCTTTCCGCAGCACGCATGAAGCACCGATATGCTTTTTCAGCCAAAGCTTTATCCGGTCTTCATTTTCCTGCAAAGAACCGAAGTGCAGCATACAGACACGAGCTTCATATAATACTACGGTCACTTCACCGATACCATCGATTGCTTGTGATGCAGCCCAAGCCTCCATGAAGACCCTCCTTATTACGTTTTCTTCTATTATACTCGTTCCGGGGAGGTTTTATCCAATGCTTTTGTGATCTCTTCAAGCACTTCTGCCTCTTTTTCGCTGTTGTTAGCGCTGTACAGGGCCTCCAGCCCTTCCTCTGTAGGCATTTCTCCCAGAGCCCAGGCGCAGGCACCGCGAATAACCGACCGCGGATCGTTTTGGAGCAGCTCGATAATCGTTGGTATAGAGGATTTTTCTTTCATATGGCCGAGGGCAATCAGCGCATTACGCTGAATTGGTTTCTTTCCTCTCCAGGAGCCTGCAATATACCCGAATTTTTCTTTGAATTCTCTGTTGGAAATGGTTAATAAAGGCTCAAGCAGCGGCTTGACGACTTCCGGCTCGGGTTCAAACTCTGGATGATTATGAAAATCCACACCTTTATTTTCCGGGCACACCTGCTGACAGGTGTCACAGCCGTATAATCTATTGCCTAGTTTATGGCGGTAGCGATCCGGCAGGGCTTCCTTCGTCTGCGTCAGATAAGCGATACATTTTTTCGCGTCGAGCTGCCCCCCCTGGATCAAAGCATCCGTTGGACATAAATCCACACAGCGGTTGCACGTGCCGCATTGATCCATCAGTGGGGTATCCTCAGGCAGGTACAGTGTTGTAATCATTTCGCCTAAATAAACATACGAGCCGAATTCAGGGGTGATAATGGCACAGTTTTTGCCACTCCATCCAATCCCGGCACGCTCTGCAACCGCCCGGTCCGATAGTTCACCGGTATCAACCATGGATTTGCACTCGGCCCCGGGCACCGTTTCTTGTATAAAGGCCTCTAGCTGGTTTAATTTATCCCGAAGAACGTCATGATAATCCTTACCCCAGGAGGCCCTGCAAAATTGGCCCCTGCGTGCTCCCGGACGATTTTTTGGAGCCTCCGAAAGCTTCGTCGGGTATGCGAGGGCAATAGAGATAATCGTTGTTGCTTCCGTCAGGAGCAGCTCGGGGTGCGTTCTTTTTTCAATGTCGTCTTCTTCAAAGCCCGACTGGTAGTTCAGCCGCTGCTGTTCCTTCAGCCTCGCTTTTAAAGTCACAAAAGGAGAAGCAGAGGCAAAGCCTACTTTATCGATACCGATAGACTCTGCAAACACCTGAATCTCCTCTTTTAATTCCTCTGCCGTTCGCATGGACGGCCCTCCTTTATAAATCGTTTCGCCGGAGTCTGTAAAAGTGATATGATACACTATGAGCTAGACACAAAGGGGGATGTATATGATCAAAGACATTTCTATTTCTTCTTCTGTTTTTAAAATTATTCCTTCTTTTCAATGCGGCGTCAACATCTACCGTGACATCGTTATTGATGATTCCCCGGGGATGCTTCGAGGGCGGGTGGACTTCTTTCATAAACAAATCCAGATGGACCTGCTTGATCAGTCTGTCTATGACTATACAGGTGTTCGGCAGTGGCAACAAATATTAGAACAGGCAGGACTTATCGACCGGTCTCTTCCACCTCTTCACGAGCAGCTGTACAAAAACCTACAGGACGATAATACCACTCCCTCAGAGCATTCCGGTGAAGACCTCATTCATTTTTTTAACCTTCAGTATGAAACCCCGATTATATTAATCGATGCAGATACTGTCTTCGATTATGTGAAAATCGGCTTCGGCGTTGAACAGGATGAGCTTAAGATCAGTGAAGATCATGTCCATCCGATGTACGGGCAAATTATAGCCAAGGACCGCAAGAAAACATTGGGCTCATTAAGCGGGCCAAGTCTTTACAGCCGGACCAGTCGTTCAACTACGACAGCAATACAATTAACCTTTATGCGGCCCCAGCTTTCCAAAGAGTCTGCTGCTGAACTCACCAAGGCGGTCGGGGACATGTTTACCCAAATACATGGCGGCACTTCAGAAAGCCGACTTCTGCGGGCAGCTTCTCCTGTTTGGGAGTTCTCCTCATGATTATAAAAAAAGTCTCTCCTTTTTTAAAAAGGAAAGACTTTTTCTTTATAGTCAGCTTCTGCATTTAAAATTAAACATAAAAATAACGTTTCCCTCTAGAAACGTCTTTCTGACTCGTTAAATGGTAGCGAAGGTGGGACTCGAACCCACACGTCCAGAGGACACTTGATTTTGAGTCAAGCGCGTCTACCGGTTCCGCCACTTCGCCGTCTAACTGAAAAATGGTACCGAGGGCCGGACTCGAACCGGCACGGTTGATGACCAACCGCAGGATTTTAAGTCCTGTGTGTCTACCAATTCCACCACCCCGGCAGGCGTTTGCTTCTCTTAAATAATGGAGGCGGTACCCGGATTCGAACCGGGGGATAAGGGTTTTGCAGACCCGTGCCTTACCACTTGGCTATACCGCCATTCCAGAGAATGGCTCAATGTTTATGTTAATAATGGAGCGGAAGACGGGATTCGAACCCGCGACCCCCACCTTGGCAAGGTGGTGTTCTACCACTGAACTACTTCCGCAATTGGCTGGGCTAGCTGGATTCGAACCAGCGCATCACGGGACCAAAACCCGATGCCTTACCGCTTGGCTATAGCCCATTATCCAATATGGGGCGATTGGTGGGAATTGAACCCACGCGTGCCGGAACCACAATCCGGTGCGTTAACCACTTCGCCACAACCGCCATATGAACATAACACATTAAAAATGGCAGGGGTAGTAGGAATCGAACCCACATTGGCGGTTTTGGAGACCGCTGTTTTGCCATTAAACTATACCCCTGTATAAGTGGTGGAGGGGGACGGATTCGAACCGCCGAACCCGAAGGAGCGGATTTACAGTCCGCCGCGTTTGGCCAACTTCGCTACCCCTCCACATATGGTGCCGGCCAGAGGACTTGAACCCCCAACCTACTGATTACAAGTCAGTTGCTCTACCAATTGAGCTAGACCGGCGTTTTTTAAATGGTGGCTCGAGACGGAATCGAACCGCCGACACGAGGATTTTCAGTCCACTGCTCTACCGACTGAGCTATCGAGCCATACTGTGTGAGTGCTTTGCTTTCATAAAACTCTTATTTCGAGTGAAATGTTTACGACTCGAATGAAATTATACCTTATTCATTTTGTTTGTCAATATGAATAAAAGTAAAGTGGCGGGCCTGACGGGATTTGAACCCGCGATCTCCTGCGTGACAGGCAGGCATGTTAACCACTACACCACAGGCCCTATTGGTTGCGGGGGACGGATTTGAACCGACGACCTCCGGGTTATGAGCCCGACGAGCTACCAGACTGCTCTACCCCGCGATATATAATGAATGGTGGAGGATGACAGGATCGAACTGCCGCCCCCCTGCTTGTAAGGCAGGTGCTCTCCCAGCTGAGCTAATCCTCCATGTTGGTGACCCGTACGGGATTCGAACCCG